>CAXSEB010000169.1:0-4226 GCA_964235805.1 uncultured Chitinophagaceae bacterium
ACATGTACCATGATGTAGAAACATTGGCAGATGATTTTGCAGTGCTTTTTGATTTTTGGAAAGAAGGCGAAGCTACCGAAGCCGAAGTGAAAGAAGCTTACGATAAGGCTTTGCAGGCAATTGATGATGCAGAATTTAAAAGCACTTTG
This sequence comes from uncultured Chitinophagaceae bacterium, assembly GCA_964235805.1. Lineage (GTDB taxonomy): Bacteria > Bacteroidota > Bacteroidia > Chitinophagales > Chitinophagaceae > Ginsengibacter. The sequence continues at coordinate 150 of CAXSEB010000169.1, forward strand.
AACAAAGCTGAAGATGAGATGCCGGCAGTGCTGCAAATTAACAGCGGCGCAGGCGGAACTGAAAGCCAGGACTGGGCAGAAATGCTTTTACGCATGTATCGCATGTATGGCCAAAAGCAAGGCTGGAGCGTAACTGAGCTTGATTACCAGGCCGGTGATGGCGCAGGAATAAAAAGCGCAACACTGCAGTTTGATGGTCCGTTTGCTTTTGGTTTTTTAAAGGCAGAAAGCGGTGTACATCGTCTCGTTCGTATCTCTCCGTTTGATAGTAACGCACGAAGACATACAAGTTTTGCCAGCGTATATGTTTATCCATTGATTGATGATACTATTGATATCAAGGTTAACCCCGCAAATGTTGAATGGGCTTTTTTTAGAAGCGGTGGCAGCGGCGGACAAAATGTAAATAAGGTAGAAACCGCAGTGCGCCTTACTCACAAGCCATCAGGAATTATAGTTGAATGTCAGCAGGCACGCACACAAGGCGAAAACCGTGAAAAAGCAATGACGATGTTAAAGAGCCGTTTGTATGAAGAGGAAATGCGCAAGCGCCAGGAAGTAATAGATGCAACGAATGCCGGAAAGAAAAAAATAGAGTGGGGGAGCCAGATACGCAGCTACGTTTTTCATCCTTATAAAATGATTAAAGATCACCGTACAGATTATGAAGTAGGTAATGTTGGGCCAGTTATGGATGGAGAGTTGGATGGCTTTATAAAGGCGTATTTAATGATGGAAGCAGAAACCCTCTAAATCTCCCTGAAGGGTGACTTTGAAGTTTTTATTATTAAATGTTTATTTGTTTATTTAGGAACTGATTTTCTACCTTATTTAAAAATCTTTTTTACTCTTTAAACCTCATTGATAGATATTTGCTTAATTATTTTAAATAGTAAGATTAAGCCTTACAAATCAATTAAAAACTTTATTAATTACAGTCTAAAAAATCCTCCCTTTAGGGAGATTTAGGAGGGTCTTTTCTTATGCACTTTGGAGATTTTTATTACCCGTTACCAATCAATGAACCTGTTCATAATTATGCTCCGGGTTCTGCTGAAAGAAAGCTGTTAAAAGGTGCACTAAAAGAACTTAAAAGCCAACAAGTTGATGTGCCAATGTACATCGGCGGAGAAGAAGTGCGTACAGGAAATAAACAGGAACTTCGTCCGCCACATGAAAAAAATCATTTGCTTGGCTGTTTTCATACAGGCGATGAGCAACACGTAAAGCTGGCTATAGAAGCGGCTCTTGGCGCAAAAGATAATTGGGCAAACCTGAGCTGGGAGAACCGTGCTAATATTTTTTTAAAAGCTGCTGATCTTTTAGCAACAAAATACAGGCCTTATATAAATGGCACCACAATGCTTGGACAAAGCAAAAATGTAATGCAGGCTGAATTAGACAGCGCCTGCGAATTGATAGATTTTTTACGTTTTAATGTTCATTTTCTTAGCGACATATATCGTCAACAACCAATAAGTGGTTATGGCATGAATAACCGTTTAGAGTATCGTCCGCTGGAAGGTTTTGTGCTTGCTGTTACACCCTTTAACTTTACGGCAATTGGTGGTAACCTGCCAACATCTGCTGCTATGTGCGGCAATGTAGTTATCTGGAAACCTGCTTACACACAGGTTTACAGCGCACAACTTTTTATGAAGGTTTTGATAGAAGCAGGTTTGCCTGCTGGTGTAATTAACCTGGTTTTTGTTGATGGCCCTGTAGTTGGTGGGGTATGTTTTGCGCATCCGCAATTTGCCGGAATTCATTTTACAGGAAGCACAGGAGTGTTTAATGAGATGTGGAAAACCATTGGTGCAAATACCAATACTTATAAATCTTATCCGCGTATTGTTGGTGAAACCGGTGGTAAAGATTTTTTGATAGCACATAAGTCTGCCGACGTTGACATAGTTGCTACAGCCCTTGCCCGTGGCGCTTTTGAGTACCAGGGACAAAAATGTTCCGCTGCATCAAGAGCTTATCTGCCGTCAAATTTATCAGCAGAAATAAAAGAAAAATTGATTGCTGCAATTAAAACTATGAAGATGGGAAGCACGGAGGATTTTGGAAATTTTATTAATGCCGTTATTGATGAGAAAAGTTTCGACAGGCTTGAAAAGTTTATCACTGCCGCAAAAAATGATTTTTCAGTAAAAATTATTGCCGGAGGAAACTGTGATAAAACAAAAGGATTTTTTATTGAGCCAACTGTGATAGAAACGACTGATCCAAAGTATGTAACGATGTGCGAAGAACTCTTTGGCCCGGTGCTTACTATTTATACTTACGATGAAAGCAAATTTGAAGAAACATTAGAGCTTGTTGATACCACATCCAAGTATGCGTTAACAGGTGCGGTGATTTCAAGGGATAGAAATGCAATAGAACTTGCTACAAAAAAATTAAGAAACAGTGCTGGAAACTTCTATATAAATGATAAGCCAACTGGCGCAGTTGTAGGTCAGCAGCCATTTGGCGGCGCAAGAGCCAGCGGCACAAATGATAAAGCAGGAAGCATTTTAAATCTCTATCGCTGGCTTAGTGCACGAACTATTAAAGAAACATTTACGCCACCAACCGATTATAGTTATCCGTTTATGCAAAATGAAGGAGCGATTTAGTTTCTAAAATTTCACTTTTATTTCCCTCGCTGATTCATTTCCATATAATCTATCGCAAGGTTTGCTAATGCCTTTACGCCAAGCTTAAAACCACTTTCATCAATAAAGAAATCAGGCGTGTGATGAGAAGCAGTTGTGTTTGGGTCGCCGCCTTTGCGCATGCCACCTAAATTAAAAAACATGCCAGGAACTTTTTGTTGAAAGAAAGAAAAATCTTCGGCGCCGGTTCGCGGAGGTATTAATTCAACATTTTCTTTACCTGCGGTTTTTTGCAGAGAGGGTAACATTTTTTCTGTCAATGCCACATCATTATATGTAACAGGATAATGTGAGTTATATGGTATCTGAACATCTGCAGTTGCCCCGGCGCTTTCAGCGGTTTTAGTGACTACCTGTCTTGCTCTTTCAACAAGCAATTTTTCATCACCGGAAGTGAAGTACCTTATTGTGCCTAACATCTCTACTTGTTCAGGAATTATATTAGAACGGTTACCGCCATTTATAGCGCCAATACTCACAACACCAGGGTTCTCAGTAATATTAAGATTGCGGCTTACTATAGTTTGTAAGTTATTTATGATTTCTGCTGATGTAACTATTGGATCAACGGAATTCCAGGGATAAGCAGCATGTGACGACTTCCCTTTTACAATTATCTTCATATCACTTACACCTGCGTTAAAACCTCCGGGTCGATAGCTTAATTTGCCGACTTCTGTAAGCGCCCAAATATGCAAGCCAAATATCACATCAACCTTTGGGTTTTCCATCACACCCTCTTTAACCATCATCTCTGCACCTCCTTCTTCACCAAGTGGAGCGCCTTCTTCTGCAGGCTGAAATATAAATTTTATTGTTCCCTTTAATTCATTCTTTAAAGAAGATAAAATTTCAGCAACACCCATTAGTATAGCTATGTGAGAATCATGTCCGCAGGCATGCATAACGCCAACTTGCTGGCCATTATATTGTACTTTAACTTTTGACGCAAACGGAACCGGTGTTCTTTCCGTTACAGGTAATGCATCCATATCTGCCCGCAAAGCCACAACTGGTCCGGCTTTGCCGCCTTTTAAAATGCCAACGACACCGGTGTGCGCTACGCCGGTTTTCACTTCAATTCCCAATGAGCGTAAATGCTTCGCAATTATATCTGCGGTTCTAAATTCACTATTTCCCAATTCAGGATGTTCATGAAAGTCTCTTCTCCATGCAATTACTTTTTGTTCAATCTTATCTGCTGACTGATTAATTTTATTTGTAAGAAGATTGCTTTGTGAAAAGGCATTAACTGATAGAACCATCAAAGCGGTTAATAATATTGTTCTCATTCTTAATTAATTTTTATTGAAAGTATTACTATTAATTAAATGTTTAGTTAGATGTATAATTACCAGTATAAATATTTCTAATTGTAATTTTAGTAAGTACGATATTACATTTAATAATAGTT
>CAXSEB010000169.1:4236-5583 GCA_964235805.1 uncultured Chitinophagaceae bacterium
TCCGCCGATTCGACGGCGATTGCCTGCCAACCTTTTTCGATGAACGGTTTTACTTCCGCCGGAACTTTCAGCTCAGAAGTTTGAGCCGAAATCATCGTCGGCGCACAGCACGCAAGCAGTAAAAAGATAGCTGCTTGAAAGTATTTTCTGTAATTGAATATACGTAACATATTTTTTATTTTTAAATGTTAATTCGACTTTGTCTTTTAAATCCTGGTATATAGTAACTCAATTGTACAGCATATCTTTGAGCGAAAAAAATTAGATACTTACTCTTATTAACTGATGAAAATTATTCTTGATAAATACCAGTTGGATATTATTATACAGAGATTGAGTCATCAGTTGCTGGAAAATCATGCAGACTTTATCGATACAGTTCTAATCGGGCTGCAGCCTCGAGGCATTTATCTTGCAGATCAGATTGTTGCCGAATTAAAAGAACTAATTCCAGGCAAAAGTATTCAATATGGAAAACTTGATATTACTTTTTATAGAGATGATATTCGGAAAGAATTACGTATTGCAAACCAGACTGATATTTCGTTTTCTATAGAAGATAAAAAGGTTATTCTTATTGATGATGTGTTGTACACAGGACGAACTATCCGTGCTGCTTTAGACGCTTTACAAGCCTTCGGCCGTCCACAAAAGGTAGAACTATGCGTTTTAATAGATAGTTTAGCCGCCAATTGCCGATCCAGCCTGACTATTGCGGCAGAGCAATAGATTCAATAGTAACACAGAAAGTGAAAGTAGAGTGGGGAAGTAAAGAAGTTACTTTATATTAACTAATGCAAGCATTGGTTAGTAAACCTAACATATCATAAAATCATGGTTCAGATAATTTTACTTTAATTTTGATTTTTAATGCAACTTTCTACCAAACATCTTCTTGGCATTAAAGATCTTCAAAAGCACGACATTGATTTAATCCTTTCTACCGCCAAACAATTCAAAGAAGTTTTACAAAGGCCAATCAAAAAAGTCCCTTCATTAAGAGATACAACTATTGTAAATCTTTTTTATGAAAACTCCACACGTACAAGAATGAGCTTTGAGCTTGCAGAAAAAAGATTAAGTGCTGATACCATAAATTTTTCAGCTTCAGGTTCATCAGTTTCAAAAGGTGAAACTTTGTTGGATACAGTAAATAATATTTTGTCTATGAAAGTAGACATGGTTGTTATGCGGCACAGCGCGAGTGGCGCACCACATTTTTTATCAAAGCATATACCCGCAGCAATTATAAATGCAGGTGATGGAATAAATGAACATCCTACGCAAGCTTTGCTTGATGCATTTTCAATTGAAGAAAAATTGGGCAGTCTTGAAGGAAAAAAAATC
>CAXSEB010000170.1:0-5582 GCA_964235805.1 uncultured Chitinophagaceae bacterium
ATTGAGGATATACAATACTAAACTGATGCCTGAAAACGGATTTGTTCTGCCTGTATAACTTTTCCAACTGGCGTGGATTGTCAAAATTTGAAATGATGTCTGCTTCCATAACTATTATTTTTTATCTTCTTTTATCAACAAGAGCAAAACAAAAGAGTTATGTTTCAACCAAGCTTGCAATTAAGAAGTACTTTGAAATACAAAGTAAAGATAAGTTTTTTAATAACCAATCAATAAAGCAACCTATTTTAAATTAATTGCTACCGCAGTAATTTTCCCAAGAGTTGTTATGCTTAATCTTAGTTGCTAAATTTTCTTTTTTGTTTAAGAGCGGGCGAATGAATATGAAGCTTAAGCCATTTTATGGCAGCCTTAACCTTCTCATCATCTGCAACATCGTTAAACTTGTCAATACTCTTAAAAGGTATGTCAGGTTTAATAGCATCTTTGTATATATTCCCATTTCTATCTGCGTTAGAGCCAATTGCCAGGTTCATAAATGCCGTATCATTAATTGGGATACCCGTATTTACGGTTACATAGCCAGCCGTTTTGGAACCAAGTAAAACAGTATTTTTTCTTCCTTTAAAAGCAATAATAAAACATTCTGCTGCACTGCCTGTATATGGGCTTATGAGCATAACGATTGGAATATTATGCGCATTGATATTACAAGATGGAGTTATTTTTGAAATGAGTGCTGTGTCAACAAAGAAACCATTGTCTTTTATAAACCAATCTTGTTTTTTCTTATTTATAAATGAACCGATATGCCCTGAACCTAACAGTTGCTCCACACCTAAAATCATTGGGTGCATTGCACCGCCTCCGTCTAATCGCAGGTCCAGGATGACACCTTTTACATTTTTTGCCAGCAATGAGCAAAGGCTGTCATTTAAATTTTGTGCCTTTGTATTAAAGTCTTCCTGTATTGCAACAGGCATTGATGGTATCCTTAAATAGCCTATATTTTTTTCAAGCACCATTGTAATGCTTTGTATTCCTTTTTTCCATTCATTCATTATGCTGTCGGGAACTTGCGTTTTATTCCGGTGCCATTGAAAGGTACTGTCCTTGTAGAAAAAAGCACCATGAAAGTCATTGATCGATTTATATAAGTACCTCATTATTTCACCAAGTCCGTATGGACTATTTACATCTTTGGCTTTTGCCAACGCATTACTTGTTATACTATGCCAATCAACGCTATTTGCATTAACCGCATTATTTTTCATAATTGAGATACTTGTGTCAACAAGAAACTTCACATCGGCTGGCTGTGCGGAAATTACATTGATTACTGCAAGAAAATTTAAAGAAAAAAATATCAGTAGTTTAAGTTTCATACAACATTGAGTGTTTTTACTGAATTGCTAATCACCAAACAGTATTGCTAACGGCGTAGACCCAAAGCCTCCGCAAGCAGGCAGCACATTCATTAAAAAATAAAAATTATTCACTGTTTAAAGAGATGTTCCTTCGAAAATAAACAAACAGACTTCATAACTCTAAGCGTTTCTGGCTATGAGCTTATGCAAGATTGGATCTGCAATGTCCTTGAGTCAAAGCCTAGCTTTTGCTAACATCGGCAAAGGCGAAGACAAGTAGATTACAAATAATTTAACTGAGCTTGTTCATCGCATTTCTCATTATCCGGATCATTTTGTCGTTGGTTTCTTCATCCTTAACAGCGATCCGAACAGCATTACTTCCCAAGCTATCTCCCATATTACTGACATCTCTCAAAAACAAATTTTCTTCCCTGCAATATTCTATAAATCTACGCACTGGAAATTTTTCAGGCAAATAGAACAACAAAAAGTTGGCTACGCCGTCTATCACTTCATAAATACCAAGACTTAGTAGCTTGTTCTTCAAGCCATTTCTAAGGGCGTGCGTTTCTTCATATTTTATTTGATAATAAGCTTTTTCTTTTAGTGCCTCGATAGCCGCGGCCTGAGCTGGTAGACTTATAGCCCAGGGTGGAGTAAACGTTTTTAAAGTTTCAATCAAATGAGGTGAGCAGCACATGTAGGCAGCCCTTATGCCACTTAATGCATAAACTTTACTCATGGATTTGCAGATAATGATATTTTCAGTTTTATCAGCCAGTTGCTCCAGCGATTCATTTGTTCCTGCATACTCGATATATGTTTCATCTATCCATACAAGAGTTGATTGAGGGATGAGGCAGAGTATTTTCAGCATTTCTGTTTTTGGCATGTACACCCCGGTAGGACTATTAGGATTAACTAAAACTACCATGTCATAACCCGCCTGTATCTCAGTCAACAAAGACGCAGTATCTACAACAAATCCTTTTTCTCTAAGTAACGTAAAACGGGTCAACCTGCATTGTATAACGTTCTGTAAAACATGAACGTACTCCCCATAGCATGGATCAATAATTAAAACCCTTGAAGTCTCATTAAGGAATGTTTTGAAGAAAAGAAAAATAAGGTCAGATGACCCTGCACCAGGTAATATACACGATTTTTTGACTCCACGAACTTCTGAAATTACTTTGATCAACCCATTGGCATATGTTGGAGGAGAAGTTTGTAACAACCAGGATAAATTCTGTTGCAAAATCTTTAAAACATTTGGAGAAGGAGGAAACCATGCATCTAATACATCTGCATTTATAACTTTTTTTGTGTTTTCTAAACTCTGTAAATCTTCACCAACAGCCCCGAAGAACGAACCTCCGTGATAACACGCAGATGGGGCAAAATATGCAAATGGTAGTTGCCAATTGACTTTGAGAGCTAATGAATTATATAATTGGATATTGAGCTTTATAATGTTATCAAGTTCGTCAACCTCTGCAACACATAAATCATAAATCACTTTACCAGATACAGCCTGTAAGCCAAGCTGTTTAAACCCGGCCTTTAAATACATTTTTATGATATCTGAGCGGCAAATAGAAACTATATATCTTCCACCGTGTGATCGTACCCATCTAAATGCAGCATACATCAACGAAAGAGCCAGAAAGCCTTTGCGCTTTGATTGAATGATAGTGAGCAAACGTACCTCGTACAGATATTCATCAAAGGCATATGGAATCAAAGAACGGGGGAAGTATTTATCAACAGAATAGGTTTTGGAACGAGGTGGTGTTATACTAATAAAGCCGATTACATTCTCTTCATGCTTTGCCACAATGTAATGATTGTGCAAGTCCAGGTCGTCTTTGAGTTCATTATGAAAATTTATTGAATGCTGTTCAAGCTCTCGTGCATAAATATCATAACGTATTTTATATATTTCTTTTCTGTTGAACTCAGATGCGACACCTAAAGTAAATTTACTGGTAAAAGACGTTGCCATCAATTAGTTTAGTAATGAGGTTAAGTGATACCTTTTATAAAGCTAGTAAAAGCTATTCTTTGTCAATCGCTACGGTGGTTGGGTACATTGCAGATGTTTCTACTATACTGAACAAATTTCGCATCCAGCTTTGTCTGTCGAATACCGGCAAAAGGCCACAGCTTATGTCCTCATAAAGAATTCATTGCATTCGGATATAGGTCCCTTTGCAAAGTCACGAGGCCGCATTTTCTTATGCAAAGAGCTTTAAAAAAGTGAGTGAAAATATTACAAGCCCGGATATCTGTGTTATAGCTGTTTTCCTTTTTACAACATTTCTCAAATGGATGCCTAATGCAATAAGTAATTCGTTCTGCTGGTTTTGTTGTGTTAAGTTAATGGTACCTGTTTGTTTAAATAGATCAAAAGGTTCAGCAGACATTGCTACAACCCGATTACTCACCGCATCAAACCATTCCCAATCATAAGAAAATATTCCTTTAGTTGTCCATTTATACTGCTTATTATCAGCAGAGATAAATGTTGCTGAAGGTGAAATTTTAAAAAAATTATTTACCGTTACTGTTCCTATTTTTTGTTTTGTGTTTTTGTTGAACACGAAAATTGTTGGATTAAAAAACCATGTAGAATCAAACTTAAAACGGTTCCCGTTTATAGTAGTTTCAATATTAGAACCAAGCCATTCTTTTTTATACAATTTCCCTATTTGTATATTATCGCTGAATATTGAATAACTATCTTTTGTGTAAGATGTTTTATATGTCAAAGCTTGCTGCATCGCTTTAAAGTTTAATGTCAGGTAATTAGCTAATGTATTTTTAATGCAATTTAAAAAAAATTGATGGCTTTTTATTTGTTAAAAAATATCGCAAAACTTAATTTAGCGGCGAAGGGTGTGCTTGGTGTAAAACAAAATTTCATCTACAGGTAAAGCTTCATGTTTAAACGGATCTTAGTATCAAATTGAGTTCTTTCCATTTTGTGTTTAATACAATATTTATTACGAAGACTATCTCAAATTTTGATTTGGTGTAATTAATTACAGCGTCTGTAATAAAGTAACCTTTTGCTACCAGGCTGTTATCTTCATTACCAGGGCGGTCGCCTACATAACGGTAACGAAGGCTTCTGTTTATACCATTTTTATTTGTAAGAGTTATGCCTGCTGAGGTGGCTGGCCTTGCGCCGAAATGTAAATAACTGGCAGCTTAGGATTATTGAAGCTACAGTAATTGTGGTACCGGATTTATATTTAAGATCGCAAAACGATTTTAGATAACAACTAATATTAAGAGGTGAGACACTAGATCATCTTTTGGAAAATCGTTTTTCTTAACCTCTTAATTTGCTTAAAAATTACTGGCACATTTCAACCTAAATTCTTTGCAGACACAAGATATTTATGTAAAGTTGCAAAAAAAATCTATGATGAAAAAAGCTACCTTAAAAAATGCCAGGTGCATGGTTTTGATTGGTTTTCTCCTGTGCACTTTTAATGCCTTTTCACAAAAAACAACGCATTTACAATTACTTAAAGATTATGTTTTTGCACGTCATCAGCAATTTGGTATTTCGCAGAACGACGTAGCAAGTGTTGCCTTAACGCATGAATACACAGATGCCGGCACTGGTATTCAACATATCTATTCTAACCAAAAACTTAATGGCTTAACCATCACTGAATCGAACTTTGCATTGCATATTGCTGATGGAAAGCAAACTGAAACAAACAAGCTTATTGCAATAAGCAAATACAAAACAGTTCCGGTAAATGTAAGCATCACATCAGCCAATGCGGTTCAAAAGGTAATGGAAGCAATTGGTTATGCAGGTGATAAAAATATAACTTTGAAACAATCCGCAACAGGAAGTGATCAGTATACCATTTACAAACGCAATAACTCCGCAATATGGGATGTGCCTGCAAGGCTTGTATATTTTAATAATACAAGGCTTAAAACATTGATACCTGCATGGGAAGTACAAATGATGGACATTGCTAAAAGCCATTACTGGCTTGCTTATGTTGATGCGGCAAATGGTATTGTGTTGCAGAAAAAAGATCTTATTATTCATTGCACATTTGACGGTGCACCAACAGATGAAAAACTGAATTCTTTTGAAATAATCGATAACGGTTTGCAAAGCAAAACATCTGCACAAGCTGAAGCTCCTCTAAAAGAGGAATCTCTAACCTCTTTGCCGGCCAACCAGTACAGGGTTTACAGGCTTCCTTATGAAAACCC
>CAXSEB010000171.1:0-5574 GCA_964235805.1 uncultured Chitinophagaceae bacterium
CCGTAGATGCAAAAGATACCATCGGCGGCATTGTTGAATGTGTAGTAAGCAATTTGCCGATTGGTTTAGGCGAACCGTTTTTTGATTCTGCTGAATCATTAATAAGCCATGCTGTGTTTGCAATACCTGCCATACGCGGCATTGAATTTGGAACCGGCTTTGCAGCAGCGAAAATGTTTGGCAGCATACATAACGATGCTATTGAGAACATGAGCGGAACTACTGCCACTAATCATGCTGGCGGAATTGTTGGTGGATTAACCAACGGTAATCAACTGGTTTTTAGAATAGCAGTAAAGCCAACTTCTTCTACTCCAAAGGAACAGCAAACCTTAAATATCGAAACGGGAAATGTAGAACCTTTTTCAGTAAAAGGCAGACACGATCTTTGCATTGCATTAAGAGTGCCGGTTGTTCTGGAAGCGGTAACTGCTGTGGTTTTGGTAGATTTAATGATGATAGATAACGCTATTTTTTACTAATTCGTTTTGATATCACCTGCCGCTTACCACGGTATCTTAACTTGGCAATAGCCTTTTTTATAAATTTGTTTTCTTTATAAAATAATTCTCGATGAATAAATACAAATCACTGCTTATTATATCTTTTGTTTTTAACTTATTTGCAGTTCATGCTCAAAATACCTTTAACAGCAACCCTTTGCTGGTTCATTCTAACCAGCCTATCATGTTTGATAAAGTGAATGCTGCTGCTATAAGAGATGCAGTAGCACAGGTAATAAAAACATCAGATGCAAAGCTGGCTAAAATAACTGCTGTTAATCCGAAAGCTCAAAGTGTTTCAAACACGCTGATGGCTTTTGACGAACTTGGTTATGAGATCAATGACCTTTCTATGAAGCTAGGATTGATTGCCGCAACTTATCCTGATGACAGCACGAGAAATGCCGCTAATGATGAAGCGGGTAAATTATCTGTATACGCTAATAACCTCTATCTAAACGAACGTTTGTATAAAGCGGCAAAACGTTATGCTGCATCTGCAGGAGCAAAGCAGCTTAAGCCTAACCAAAAAAAGTTTTTAAAAGAAACAATCATTGCTTTTGAAAAAAATGGTATGAAGCTGGATTTCGCAGGACGAAAAGACCTTGAACAGTTAAATGAAAAGTTGATAAACTTAGGAATTCAATTTGATAAAAATATTTCTGAATCTAAAGACAGTGTACAGTTTGAGGAAAGCGATCTTGCAGGTGTGGCAGCAAACACAAAAGCTCCATGGAAGCGGCCTGGCGGTAAATATGTTGTGATTGTAAATGGGCCTAATTACACAGAAATAATGAGCAATGCTGATAGCGATAGTACGCGGCATACTATGTTTCTTCACTACAATAACAGGGCATATCCTAAAAATATTCAAGTGCTTGATAGCCTTTTTTACTATCGCCAGCAATATGCAAATAAACTCGGGTTTAAAAGTTATGCTGCATATGCCGTAGTTGATAAAATGGCTGCATCGCCTGAAAAAATATGGAGTTTTGAGAACGATCTGGCTGCAAAATTAAAACCTCACGTGGCGGAGGAAATGAACGATCTGAAACAATTGAAACACCGTTTGCATCCTGCATCATCTGATACTATCTATGAATGGGATCTTTCTTATTACCACAAAAAATTACTGGATACTAAATACAAGCTGAATACGGATGAAGTAAAGGAATATTTTGAAATGAACAATACAGTAAACGGTATGTTCACCGTTTATGAAAAATTGTTAGACATAAAGATTAAGGAAATAAACAATGTGCCGCTATGGTATAGTAAAGTAAAGGCGTATGAGATGTATAAAGACGGTAAAAAGATAGGCAATTTTTATCTTGATCTTTATCCAAGGCCAGATAAATATACTCACTTCGCCTGCTTTCCAATAAGTGAATATAGAATTTCAAATGGAAGGGAAGTGGTGCCTGTTGCTGCTCTTATATGCAACTTTCCTGAGGGAAATGCAAATGAGCCGTCTTTATTATATCACTCAAATGTGGTAACCCTTTTTCATGAGTTTGGTCATCTTGTTCATGCTATGCTGGGCCGATCTGATATAGCTTCCCAAGGACCTTTTGCGGTTAAGGGAGATTTTACAGAAGCTCCATCCCAGTTTCTTGAAAACTGGGTTTGGCAATATGAATCTTTAAAGCTGTTTGCGAAGCATTATAAAACAGGAGCATTGTTGCCTGAAAGTCTGTTCAATAAAATGAAACAGACGCAACTTGTAGATGTTGCCGTCTTTTATATCAGGCAGGTATATTATGGAATGTTGGATTTTACTTATGAAGACAAATATGACAGCATAAGGGGGAAAGATATTGTGCAGGTTTCAAAACAGCTTGGATTGATGCGCCAGGTTCCGTTTGCAGAAGGCAGCCATTTTATTACCAGCTTTACTCACTTAAACGGCTATGCAGCTAACTATTACGGATACTTGTGGTCGAAAGTTTTTGCTGAAGATATGTTTTCCGTTTTCAAAAAAAATGGTGTGATGGATACAAAAACAGGGATAAGATACCGTAAAGCAGTTTTGGAAAAAGCTTCAACAATGGAAGAGATGGACATGCTCCGTGATTTTTTAGGCAGGGAACCAAACTCTAATGCCTTTCTTGAATCTTTAGGGATAAATTAAATTGCTGTCCATAATCGGATAAGCACCAGCTACTTTAACAGTATCATCACTGTTCATCAAGAAACTCTTGTATAAGTGTAACAGCCAACCCCGGCAATTTGCTTCCTTTCTTAATTACTGTTACCTCGCCAATATACGCACCATGCTGGCCAGGAAGTATAATAAGTTGTGCATTGGGCAATAGCCTTAACATCTCAACAGCATGTTCCGGTGTTATTACATCCTGGTCACCTGTTATAAGTAGTGTTGGTGCTGCAATTGAACGAATGCTTTCTTCGGACCAGTCTTTAAATTGCAACATTCTTTCCCTGTCTTTATTAAACATTACAGCCAACTGATTTTTATCAGCAGCTACCTGCAGATAGCCAGTTTTTAAAAGAGCAGGCATATTATCTAACGTTGCCAGTTGCATACCTTCAAAAAAGCCAGGTATTAATCCCTCTCTTTTATAAAATGATGAAGCAACAACCAGTTTACTCACCAGGTTAGGATGCCTGATTGCAATTTGCATTGCTGCATTACCACCATTGCTAAACCCTAAAAAATTTGCCTTACTTATATTTAAGTAGTTAAGCAAACCGGCTACATCATCTGCATCCTGTTCAAAGGATACAGCACCATCCCTATCGCCGGAACGGCCATGCGCCTGCAATTCAACCGCTATAGTTTTGTTATTTGTTGCAAATAACGGAAGCACATTCCCAAAACTAGTTTCAATTGTAGAACCGCCGCCATGGATTAAGACTAAAGGCATTTGCCCGGCTCCATGAATTTCATAATACATTTTGAGCCCATTAACAATAGCGTAGTCACTTATTGTATTTACCATTTTGTTATTAAGATTTACTAAGACGTAATCCTCTTAAGTTTTACTATTTAGAAGAGATAATATGTATCAGATTTTCATTTCAATCAGCCAATAATGTCCGAATGGATCTTTTAATTCTCCTTGCCTGTATCCATAATCATAGTCCAGCGCAGGAGACGTTTCAATTGCGCCTGCTGCTATGGCTGTATGCATAACAGCATCTACGTTTTGTACAAACAGGCCGATGATTGTTGTAGTTCCATTATATCTAGTTGGGCTGAATTTGCCTGAGTATAGAGTCTCTTCATGAAGATGAAATATTGCACCTCCTATTGATAATTCGGCAACGTGTAAGCTACCATCATCATTTGACAATCGCCTTAATTCGGTGGCTCCAAAAGCTTTGGAATAAAAATCTATATCGGTTACACCACTTTGTATATAAAGCTGCGGAGCAAAAGTGGTTTTATTATCTTCAGTCATAACTGTTTTTTAAAGAGGTTATAGAATCAATTTACTAAATTAATTATTTCCAAACTTAGGAGCTGCAGATTAGTTTATGATAAAAAAGTAAAGTATTCACATTAGCAAGATATTCTTATCAGCACACAAAACAAACGAAAGGTATATTATGATTTTCAGTCGGAGTTACCATTGTTGCGCCGTACGTAATTGTTTTTTTTGTAGAACCCGTTGGCTATAAATGAAAGAGGAATTCCGATGCAGATGATTAGTATCAAGGCGTTGATGATTGCATTATTAAGATTAAATGGCCTGCGAGTGATGTTTGATAAAGGAACAACAACGAGGTTCATAATCACCCAAATAAAAATACCATAAACAATACCCGTTAAGATCTTATTTTTTGAAAGAATTTTAATTTTAGTAAACAACCAGAAGAAAAATATAGTGAATGTGAATGCAATAATATAATGTAAAGCAAGCCCGGTCAAAATCATCAAACTGCCGCCGGCAAATGCTTCTTTACCAAAGATGGCGCTTGCTATATACTTTAAAATGCTTTCAAAGTCTTTTTTTCCTGTCTTAATAAAGTAATAAATAAAAGCCGACAGAATATCTAAAGTTCCGACAATAAGTCCCGCCTTTACTATTCTAGAAGATAAGTTATTCATTCTGGACTAATAAGGTGAAGATAATAACTAAGATGATCCGTTACAACAAAATGGCTCATTAAGTATTACTTTGGCAACTTACTTTTATAGATATAAACTTTTTCAGCTTTCGCCATTCGTGCATTGCGTGGTGAGGGAGAAGGCAGGCATTCTCCATTTACAACTGCGGGGAAGAGTTTTACAAAATGCTTTTGAACGAACTTACTGGTAAATAAAATGAGATCAAAATTCGTTGTTTGTAAAATTGATCTGATCTCTTCGTCGTTATATTCTAGCACTTCAAGGTTATCGTCCGTATTGTTGTTTTGTTTACGACTTACTTTTAAGAAGATGTCTGCAATTGCTATTCCTTTGCTAACGAAAAGTTGCTTTTTTGTTTCAGTCGTTCGCAATTCAATGTTATAAACTTCTGATATGATAGGCCAAAATTGATTTCGTTTTGCGCCATAAAACCAATGATCTGTTGAAGTCTGTCTTGCTTGCTCTTTTCCAGGGAAACTGCCAACAATTAACACAGTGGCATTGTCCGGAACGTATGCCTTAAAAGGATGCACTTCAATGTCTGTGATTGTTTGTGATACTTGATTTGTTAGCATGAAAAACGTACATAAAAGTTAAGACATGAAATTAAAATAGAAAAGGGCCTTTAAGCCAACATAATTCAAGATAAAGAACAAACCAATGGAGATGTTATATTTTCCTGCCGCAAGTGTTGCTGTATTAGAAAGCGGCTGGCGATAATCAGATATATTTCAACCACCATTGCTTATGCTCTGTTTTATATCTGCCAAACCAGAGGCAAGGTCTGTATAAAACCATAACTACACCTGCCCAAATTAAATAAATCATCCAAAGCGCCACACCGCTCTGTACTCCCTTAGGCCGGCCAAACGTACCGGAAGCGAATTCAAATTGTGACCAGGAAAAGCCTTGAAAAAGCAGTATTACAAGTAATATTAAATGGATAACAAAAAAGTGCACAAGAAAATAAAACAAAGG
>CAXSEB010000172.1:0-5499 GCA_964235805.1 uncultured Chitinophagaceae bacterium
CTTAAGTCCCAGCTATCTGTATTGCTCCATAACCTTCAAATGTGGATGACAGACAAGTTCCATGTAAACCTGGAAAAGCAAACTGCTTATATAAACAACGCAACTAACAACCTGGTGAAGTCAAGCGGCGCCATAGTAGAAAAAACTGTGTTGTCGTTATCTTCTATAATTCTGTTCTTGATATTTATTTTGATCTATACTATTCTTTTATTGTTTTACCGCAGGATATTAATGCGCTTTGTGGTGGCGGCCTTTACTGAAAAGTACACCAGTGTTATATATGATATTATGGAGCACATAAAACATATAATACGCAAATACATAACCGGCCTTTTTTTAGAAATGGCAATAGTTGCTTTCATTGCTTTTATTATTTTCTGGATATTAGGAATAAAGTATCTCTTTTTACTTGGCCTTCTTGTGGGAGTATTAAATGTGATCCCTTATATCGGCATATTCACCGCACTCGTGTTGAGCGTTAGCATAACTTTCGCGACGCTTGATGGAAGGCACGCTTTGTTTGTGGCCATTGCCATAGTATGTATCCATTTATTCGACAGTAATTTTTTAATGCCCAAGATAGTAGGTGCACAGGTTAAGGTAAATCCCTTAATGGTAATACTGGGCGTAATAGTGGGAGAAATGGTGTTTGGCATTTCAGGAATGTTCTTATCCATACCTTACCTTGCTATTGCCAAAGTCATCTTTGATCGTGTTAAAGGTCTTGAGCCTTGGGGTATTTTATTGGGAGAAGAAGAGCATACACCCAAAAAAGTAAAGCGAATTATCAGCAAAATAAAAACGAAGGAATAAAATATTGATTGTTAATTGCTGTACCAGGTGGATTCCTTTTATGGAATCTTAATATAAACGCATCTAACAGTAAATATTATTTTATGAGAAAATTGAAGATCTTCCTGTTTGCTTTTAGTATAATGGCTACAGGTGTTGTATCTGCACAGTCTAAAGAAGTTTCAACAACTGATGTGCCTGCCCCACCTCCTCCACCTCCTCCACCTCCAGCCCCGCCTGCAGAACCCGATATGCTGAAAATTGATACGGCCGCAATTGCAGAAACTCCAACAATAAAACCAGCTCGCGGAAAACATTTGAAATTACCAAATCCGCCACCACCACCACCGCCGCAGCCATCAAAAGATTAACGGTAATAGATTATGCAGCTGCATCTTTTAAAGGAGTAATTACTTTCTTATGTTTCGATTGATTTATCATGAGAACACTTGCCAGGATTGTAATAAGGCCAACGATTTGCAAAAGAGTTATTCTTTCCTTTGCGAGAAACACTCCCAATAAAACAGCTACTACCGGATTTACGTAAGCATGAGTACTCACCTGCGTAGCAGATCTTACTTGTAATAACCATACATATGCTGTAAAACCTGCTATAGATCCAAAAAAAACAAGATAACATAAAGATAACCATGCCGACAATGGAACGTTTTGCCATTGTAAATGCTGCATTTCTCCTCTTAATATAACACCTGGTATAAATGCTATTCCTGCGGTAAGCATTTGCCAGCCAGTATTAACAGAGGCTTCGCCGCTTGTGCTTTTGTATTTTGAGTAAAGAGAACCACCTGCCCAGCACATAGCACCAATGATCATTAAAACAAGACTGCCAAGTTCTGCCTGATGACCACCCGACGAGAAAGCATGTAGAATCTTTTCACTAAATAATAAGACCACCCCGGCAAAGCCGGTTGCCAGGCCAAATATGGTAGCCTTGTTATTGAAATTTTCTGTCCAATTTGGTTTATCTAACAGTACAAACCAAACCGGCCCTGATGAAACCATTATTGCTACAACCGCACTGGGCAAATATTGTTCTACCCAAATCACGACGCCGGTGCCAGCCGTAAGCATGAGTATACCGCTTATTGCAGCATGCTTAATGTCTCTTTTTACAAATAATTTTTTGCTTTTTGCAAAACTCCACACAAGCATTATAATGCCGGCAATTATAAACCTTAAAGCTCCAAGCACAAACGGAGGAAAACCAGCTTCTGCAAGTTGTATAAAGAAATAAGTTGAGCCCCAAACTATATAAACGATAGCAAATGCCAACATAACCATAACCGGAGACGCATCGTCTTTTTCCAAGTGGTTTATCATTATAAAATGTTTCCGATGAGTTGTAATAATAAAAATGCGGTAAGATAAATCGTTTTAATAAACTTGAAACACCCTTTTACATTTAGTAATTTTGCTTTGCTAAATCTTATTAATAGATCGCTTAGTTAACAATACATTATAATGAATGAGCAGGACAAAAAAATAAATTTTCATACCCGCAAATGGGTCAAACCTGAAGATCTTAATCCTAACCAAAGCTTGTTTGGTGGCCGCTTACTGCAATGGATTGATGAGGAAGCCGTAATTTATGCCATGGTTCAACTGGAAAACCCGTATGTTGTTACGAAGTTTATTTCAGAAATAAATTTTATAAATGCACCCAAGCAAGGAGATATCATTGAGATAGGAATAGTTGCTACTCATTTTGGCACTACATCGTTAACTATGCATTGCGAAGTAAGAAATATGCTAACCAGAGAACCTATTTTAAATATTGCCAAATTGGTTTTTGTAAATCTCGATGAGAATGGTATTCCAAAACCTCATGGCAAAACGTCTATAACTTTTATAAGAGACAGGCTTATAATTAAGAAAATTGAACTTCCGGATAGCGCAATTTAATGTTAATCAAGAATCTTTTCCATCTGCATACTTCTTGAACCTTTTATAAGAATGTTTGCATTGCTAAAGGCCTGGCTTACAAACCACTCCTTAGCTTCAGCAGAACTCGAAAAATTTATGTAGGGATTTTTTATCTCATTAAACTGCGGACCAACCAACACCACATTGTCCCACGCCGATTTTTTAATCAAGTCAATTATTTGCTCATGTTCCTGCTTGCTATCGTTGCCTAATTCCATCATTCCTCCAAGCAGTAAAACTTTATTACATCCTTCCATACTAGCAAAGTTTTCAATTGCTGCTTTCATGCTTGATGGGTTGGCGTTATAAGCATCCAAAATTATTGTGTTTGAACCTTTGCCTATTTTTTGTGAACGACTATTTGATGGGGCATAGTTTTCAATTGCTCTTTTTATTTTATCTGCCGGCACATTGAAATATCTTCCTATGGCAACCGAGGCTAATACATTAGGAAGGTTATATCCTCCAACCAAACTAGTTTTCAAATTATCTATCTCGATATTTCCTGAAACTTTAATTTTTAACAAAGAAGAACTGTCAGCAATTTTACCTTTTGTATCGCCGCTAAATGTGCCGTAAGTACTGATATGTTTTATTTCTCTGCTGTTACTTATCATTACATTATCATCAGCATTTATAAAAGCAGTACCGCCGTTTTGTTTAAGATAACTAAACAACTCACTTTTTGCCTTTATAACGCCTTCTATACTGCCAAAACCTTCCAGGTGCGCTTTACCAAAATTAGTTATTAAACCGTGTGTTGGCTGTACATATTTACAATAACCTTCAATTTCCCAGGGGTTATTAGCGCCCATTTCAATAACGGCAATTTGTGCATCATTTTTAATTTGTAGAAGAGTTAAGGGTATGCCAATATGATTGTTTAAATTACCTTGAGTTGTGTAGGTTTTATAAGTTGATGATAATACGGCATTTACTAATTCTTTTGTAGTTGTTTTTCCGTTACTGCCGGTGATGGCTATAAATGGTATATCAAACTGATCTCTGTGATATTTACTTAACTGTTGTAAAGTTGATAAGGCATCAGCGCTTTTGATAATATGCTCATCCTGAAAAGACAGTGGCTCATCGGCGATGACATAAGCTGCGCCGAGGTTTAACGCTTGCTCCGCAAAATGGTTGCCGTTAAATGATGGGCCTTTTAATGCGAAGAAAATACTACCTGGTGATATCTTCCTGGTATCTGTTGAAATAACAGGATGTTGCAAATACAAATTATAAAGTTGTTCTATATCCATCAGAACAAAAATAAATCGATTGCTGCAATACTTCCTTTAGAAAATCCTTTACGTGCTGCATTTTACCAATTATTGTTTGCCACGTTTTAGGTTGTGACAAAAAAAGCCTCTCCATTATGGAAAGGCTTCAATAAAGTTTAAACTCTTAACTATTTTTCTTACGGCTGTTTTGTTTACGCTTACCAAAAATATGACCTTCCTTTAAACCATTTCCTTCAGGGCTTCCAAGCCTCGTCATAGCGCACCTAAAACCAATTGTGCTTGCAGACTGATCTTCTTCAAGATAGCGGCGGCTTCCGGGCGCTAACCAGTAAGGCCTATCGTTCCAACTGCCACCTTTAACTACCCTGGATTTATCACTTATCAAACTAGTAATACCATAACCATAAGTGACACCTGAAAGAGAATCACCATCAAGGTAATTGATCACATTGCCTTTTTGATAGTTTCTCCTGTTAACGCTTTCTGAATCAGTAACAGGTATTTTCTTCAATCTTCCCATTGTGTCTCTTTCAAATTCTCCCTGGTCGTTTCTATAAAACTTCTCAAATTTATTACCGCGAAAAGGATTAAAATCATCCGCATCCATTTGTGTCATAGGCCTGTAAACATCGCCTACCCATTCACTTACGTTTCCACTCATGTTATATATTCCAAAACCATTTGGGTAAAATGAAGTTATAGGTCCGGGAATTGCGGCCCTATCGTTTAAGCCGCCTGCAACACCCATGTTATCTCCATTACCTCTTTTAAAATTTGCTAAAAATCTTCCTTGCCACATGCTGCGGCGATTATCACGCAAGCCGTTAATATTGTTGCTCCAGGAATATACCTGTTGATTTGCAATAAGCTCTTCACCGGTTTTCTTTTCTTTTTTTCTTGGATTAGGGTTTTGAAGTATGCTGCCATAAGCTGCATATTCCCACTCTGCTTCAGTTGGCAGGCGATAGCCGGGTAATAAGATACCATCTTCAAATGTTACTACTTTTCTTGCTCTTCCGCTTACATCTTTTAAAGCACCTTTTTTTGGAGCAGCTTTATTATTTATAAGTTCGGGATTCATCAGATACGTATCGGTATTGAAAGTCTGGTCTCCCTGGCCGCCTTTCATAGCTGCTAATGGAGCTTTTTTATTAAGATAACCCTGATCAATAAGAATTTTTTCGTTAACCCTGTCTGTACGCCATATGCAGTAATCATGCGCCTGTTCCCACGTAACGCCTACAACTGGGTAATAGTTATATGCAGGATAGCGAAAATAATATTCAACATAAGGCTCGTTATAAGCAAGTTCACTTCGCCATACAAGCGTATCAGGCAAAGCCTTTCTCATAATTGCCGTATCATTATCAAATGTGTTTGCTAACCAGTATAAATATTCACGATAATGAACGTTAGCTACTTCAGTTTCATCTATGTAAAATGAGTTTACCGAAACCCTGCGTGGAATGTTGTTCCAGTCACGCATTACATCTTCCTCCCTTGCTCCCATTGTAAACGTACC
>CAXSEB010000173.1:0-5486 GCA_964235805.1 uncultured Chitinophagaceae bacterium
TACAAATTGACTTTTATAACCGTAATAAATGATCAAGACAATTTGTATATGCGGCGCAGGCACTATGGGAAGCGGGATTGCCTTGGTGTGTGCGCAGAATGGTTTTAAAACAATTCTCTTTGATGTAAATCAGTTAGTTCTCGATAAAGCACGACAGACTTTAAATTCTAACCTCCAGAACCTCGTTGATAAAGCAAAAATTTCGCTGAATGATAAAGCAAAAATTAATAGCAATGTAAGTTTTGTAAATGAATTAAATGATTGTAAAGCAGACGTTGTAATTGAAGCTATAATAGAAAACATTGATGCAAAGATTACCTTGTTTAATCAACTTGCCCAGGTAAATAATAAAGAAGAAATTTTTGCAACGAATACTTCTTCAATTTCTGTTTCGGAAATTCAAAAGAATGTACTGCGCCCGGAAAGGATCGTTGGTATGCATTTTTTTAACCCGGCAACAGTAATGAAATTAGTGGAAGTAATTAAAGGGGAACAAACAAGTGAAGATGCTGCTCAGGCTGTTTACTCGCTTTGTCTTCAGTTAAATAAAACTCCCGTGTTGTGTAAAGATGCGCCTGGGTTTATTGTAAATCGTGTTGCCCGTCACTTTTACCTGGAAGCAATGCAAATAGCAGGAACTAAGAGTATCTCTTTTGAAGAGATAGATACAATTATGGAAGCTAGCGGTTTTAAAATGGGACCTTTTAAATTAATGGATCTTATTGGGCTGGATATTAATTTGTCTGTATCTCAAAGCATATATAAAGCATTTGGTAAACCAGAGCGCTTCATCCCATCATCTATACAAATTGAAAAAGTAAAGCGTGGTGAACTAGGTAAAAAAACGGGAAAAGGCTTTTACAATTACGATTTGTAGGCAATTGCAAATGCGTCATTTTTGATCTATACATTTCTTATGATATTAGTTACGGGTGGCTCAGGCCTTGTAGGTTCAGAATTGATTCGTCAACTTTTATCAACTGGTAATAGGGTCAAGGCAATTTATAACACAACCCGGCTGCCTGATTTCAAAAGTGATAACGTTACATCCATAGAATGTGATATTCTTGATACATCGAAGCTTGAACTGGTAATGGAAGATATTACAGAAGTATTTCATTGCGCCGCTATTGTTGCATTCAGCAAAGAAAGAAAGCATGATCTGTTTACAGTTAATATAGAAGGCACAGCCAATATAATAAATGCATGTATTAACGCCGGTGTAAAAAAATTAGTGCATGTTAGCTCTGTTGCAGCGTTAGGCCTGGCAGATCACCAACAAAATATAAATGAAGAAACAACCTGGAATGAAGAGCGGAATAATGACTTTTACGCAAGATCTAAGTTTCTTTCGGAGATGGAAGTGTGGCGTGGCATAGGAGAAGGATTGCAAGCCGTAATAGTAAACCCATCTATAATTTTAGGTGGTACCGACTGGAACAAAGGTTCAACAAAAATATTTAAAACGGCTTATGAAGAATTTCCCTGGTATACTGAAGGTATAACAGGTTTTGTGGATGTAAAAGATGTGGCAAAGTGTATGATGCTTTTAATGAATAGTGAAATAACCAACGAGCGATTTATTTTAAATGCTGCGAATGTTTCCTATAAAGAAATCTTTTCAAGTATAGCACTTGCATTTGGTAAAAAACCACCTTACAAAAAAGTAAATAAGCTCATGGCAGAAGTAGTTTGGAGATTAGAAGGTTTGAAAGCTTTTTTTACGGGGAAGGAACATCTTCTAAACAAAGAAACCGCACACAAAGCACTGGCTAAATATTATTTCGACAACTCTAAAATTTTGAAAGCAATACCTGATTTTTCATTCAGGCCGATTAAGGAAACAATTAACGATACTTGTGCAACTTTGCAGCAATTAACTACTATCTTTTAGCTTTTAAAAGTAATTTATTATGAAGCTTAGCGTCTTCCTGTTATCATGTATTTTATTTGCGACCCATGTTTTTTCACAAGGCACATTTTATACAATCAGCGGTAAAGTAATTGATAAAGATTCGAGGCTTCCCTTAGCCGGCGCATCTGTTTTTGCTCAAAATACCACGTTCGGTATGGCTACAAATATTGAAGGTAATTTCAAACTAAAATTGCCTAATGGCGGTTATGATTTGATTGTAACTTTTACAGGTTATGAAACAGAAAACGTACGTATAACCACCGCTTCAGCTGATAACGGTAATATGGTAATCGAGGTAAAGGAAAAAGAAAAATCGCTGGAAGAAGTATCTGTTGTTGTATCAAATGAAGTAAAAGATGGCTGGCAGAAATATGGATCTTTCTTTACAGAAAATTTTATCGGTAAAACACAAATGAGCAGGCAATGTGTTATTACAAATCCGGATGTGCTAAAATTTTCTTACAGTAAAAAACGAAACCGCCTCAAGGTAGTTAGCAATGAACCTTTACTGGTAATTAATAATGCATTAGGCTACAAAATAACGTTTGCTATAGATTCTTTTACTTACGATTATGGAAGTCACGTAACCCAGTTTATTGGCTATCCTTTGTTTGAAGAAATGCAAGGCACAGAAGAGCAACAGGCAACATGGAAGCAAAACCGGCTGCAGACTTACCACGGTTCTCAATTGCATTTTATGAGAAGCCTGTTTAATCAGCGCTTATCTGAAGAGGGTTTTGAAGTTCAGTTTCTTGTAAAGACTAATGAACATGAGACATCTCTTCCACTTAAGAATATTTATGGCGCTCTAAATTATTCAAAAGATGATAGTACCAATACAGTTGAATTTAAACCTAACCAAAATGATGTGGCCGTTATTTATACTAAGGCTAAACCTGAACAGGCTTACATTGATGTTGACTCAAAAGCAAACAAAGCTTTCCAGGTTTCAACATTAAATATTACTCCAGGTGAATCAATTATTGTTGAGCAAAACGGTTACTACTATGACCAAAAGGATATTACTACAAATGATTATTGGGGATTTAAAAAAGTAGGAGATATGTTGCCTTACGATTTTGTTCCTAATCTTTAACGTAAGGCAATATTCGAATTTTTATAAAGTCATTCAAAAGATTGAGCTTTCTTGATTACTTTTCTTTAGAGGTTCGATTTATCCCATTAATTTTTGCCATATCTCCGGGATTCGTTTTATCCAAATCAATTCTTTTTGTTTTTGTAACGCAGGGCCCGCTGGTGTTCCAAAATAAGTTTTACCCTCTTCTACATCTTCTCCTAAACCACTCTGGGCAAGTATTACAGCATTATCACCTATAGATAAGGTTTTACTAATACCTGCCTGTCCCCAAATGGTTACACCGTTTCCTATTACTGTGCAGCCGGCTATACCAACTTGTGCGGCAATTAAACAATTTCTGCCAATTACAACATCGTGGCCAATATGTATCATGTTGTCCAGTTTTGATCCTGCACCAATTTTTGTATCGGCACTCACACCACGATCAATGGTACAGCCTGCGCCGATCTCAACATTGTCTTCAATTAGTACACGGCCACAACTTTGCATTTTTTTATACCATACTTCCCTGTTTTTTTTTGTATTAAAATAAAACGCATCACTGCCAATAATGGTTCCGGAATGTATCACTATATTATTTCCAATAATGCAATCATCGTAAATAGTGACATTAGGATGTATGATGCAATCTTTTCCGATACGAACATTATTGCCTGCAAAAACATTCGGCATTATAACAGTACTTTCATCAATTTCTGCGGTCTTGCTTATCATTTTTAAAGAGGCAACAAAGGGCTTAAAATATTTTACCAATTTTAAGTATGATTCAAAAGGTTCATCAACAATAAACAGGGCTTTTCCTGCAGGTACTTCTCTCTGTTGATTGATAATTATGTAAGACGCAGCACTGTTAATAGCTTTGTCATAATATTTTGGATGATCAACATAAACAATATCTCCGGGCTGAACATTATGTATCTCGTTAATGCCAATTGCTTCTCCATCCTGATTGCCAACAATATTTGCATTGATGAAAGAAGCAATCCATTTAACAGCAACTGGCTTAGTGAACTGCATTGAGGTTTTTTATTTGCACTAAGTTCAACAATTTGACTAACATCAGGCTAGTACTGTTATAAATTATTATCGATCACGTCTCTTTTGATAAGCTTAAAAATGTTATGTCAAAAATTAAATGCCTTCAAAATGTGAATCACGAAAAGCAATAAATATTTTAAACAAGCAGACATAATAGCTCATTAAAATTTATAGAAAGAATGAACGTTTAATTGTTATCATTAGATTTTGTTTCTAAAGATTTGTTCCTTATCCACAACAAAAAATAAAATGTTGATAAAATAGTTGCTAAAATTCTTCATGATAGAAAAAATTATTTTTATTATTGTGTAGGGAATTTTATTTCCCTGTACTTACTAACCCATCCATATAAAAAGAGCCTGGCAATAAAAAAGCCGGGCTTTATTATTTTTAGTGATTACTGTTAATCATTTTATTTGGTTAATTCTTAATTGAATTTGATAACATTCAGCGCTGGCGCTTGTATCATCAGGATTATTAACTAAGAGAGAATTGTATATCTTGCCAGCTTAATAAAAAAATTAATCAATGTTAAAGTCAATGACGGGGTTTGGCAGGGCTGAGAAAACAGTGAACGATAAAACTTTTCTGGTTGAGATTAAATCACTCAATGGAAAACAACTGGAAATGAATTTGAAAATTCCGCCATTGCTTAAGTCTTATGAATTTGATGTAAGAAGCCTGCTGCAGGAAAATTTATTAAGAGGAAACATTGATTGCTATATAATCATAAAGCAGAACGGATCAGCAAAGCCTGTAGTGATCAACACTGATCTTATTAAAACATATTATTTACAGATTCAAACATTGGCAACCGAATTAAATATAGATACTAACGCTGTGCTTAGCGCTTTGTTAAGATTGCCCGAAGTTGTTAGTCCGTCAAATGAAATACTGCAGGAAGATGATTGGAAAGAATTAAAAAGTGTATTGAAGCAAGCATTGGATGAGCTTGATCATCACAGGTGTGCGGAAGGTAAATCTATAGAAACTGAATTACTACTAAGAATTAAAAACATAGGAGAACAGGAAGAAGAAATACTAAAGCTTGAGCCGCAACGCAGAAAGCGAATGAAGGAAGAATTGATAAAGATGCTGGAGGAAACTGCCGGCAAAGAAAATTATGACGTTAACCGCCTGGAGCAGGAGCTGATATATTACATTGAAAAAATTGACATCACTGAAGAACAGGTGCGGTTAAAAAATCATTGCGAATATTTTAAAACAATCTTAAACGATAAGGAAGAATCAAAAGGAAAAAAATTATCGTTTGTTTTACAGGAAATTGGCCGTGAAATAAATACTACCGGCTCTAAGGCGTATGATGCTGCAATTCAAAAGTGTGTAGTGTACATGAAAGATGAACTGGAAAAGTTAAAAGAGCAGGTGTTCAACGTGCTTTAGATTTATCTGCAAAACGTTTCTGCGTTATAG
>CAXSEB010000174.1:0-1800 GCA_964235805.1 uncultured Chitinophagaceae bacterium
ATAAGCAGTTCTGAAAGCCTCCCAACCTGCTTCTTTAATTTGCGGGCTGCCGAGCCATTTGAATAAACCATCCCGTGAAGCTCCTATCAAAGGAATGCTGAGCTTGCCTTTAAAAGCAGGCCCTATTTCTACATAATCACGTGTGGTATAAAAGTAAATATCCTTGTCTTTATAAAATACACCCGCACCGCATTTGGCTGAAGTGCCTTCTTCTTCAAAGCTGGTAAAGCATGGTAGATTGAGTTTTATTTGCCCAACTGTAGAAGTTGGAAGTATAGTATTATTGATTATGCCATCAAGTATATCGACATCAAAGTCCGGACATTTTGGAGTTGTTTTCAATTGAGCAGATGCAGAAAAAAATAACATCATCGAGAAAAGAAGTGCAATAATCGTTTTCATATTTATTCTGTTCTTAGGATTAGCTTAAAGTGGGGTGTACTTTATAAAGCAAATTCCTTGCTAATCTTGCTCAAGCCACTGGCTAATCTACCTTTTCATTGTCCGAAAAATGCTGACAAATCAGCGATCAAGTTTAAAATCAATGCAATAATATCGCCTGATCATGTTGGAGACAGACCTGATAATACTATAAAGTCAAAATGCTGAAAGGTTATATTCACACTTATAATACCCTTAACCAAATGTTACGGTAACTGATAGGCTCACTTTTATCTCCATGGGCTTGTAATTTAATTGGCGCAGGGCCGTGTGGACGATAAGAAGGCTGACCTGTATAAGGAGTATCGCCTAACAAATATGTATTGTTTTGCACCAACACGCCATTATGAAAAACTGTGCCGCGGGCAAGCGATTGTAATATTCCATGGTCATTAAACCGTGGGGCGGTCCATATCACATCATAAGTTTGCCATTCGCCGGGTTTGCGGCAGGCATTGGCCAATGGAACTGCCTGCTTATAAAAACTGCCCACCTGGCCGTTTACATAAGTACTGTTATTATAATTGTCAAGCACTTGTAATTCATAACCGCCGGGTCCCCATGGAAGTGCAGCTAAAAAAATTCCACTGTTACCACGTGCCTGCCCTGAGCCTGTGATGTTAGAAGGAATACGGTATTCAATATGCAACTGGTAATCTGTAAAAGATCTTTTTGTTTGAATGTCTCCAGCCTTTTTATTAACTGTTATAATTCCATCGGCAACGATCCAATTTGCGGGTTTTGTTGTGTCAGTGTTTGAAACCCATTGATCAAGGTTTTTACCATCAAATAAAACAACTGCATCAGAAGGTGGGTTGCCATAGTTCGCCCCTGGCGTTACTACAGGTGGCACTGGTGAATAATACTCTGTTTTATGTGCTATAATATCATTTAAACTATCCCGTACATGCCTTCTTTGTAAACTATCTGCACTTTGTGCGGCAATTAAATTTGCAGATAATAATGCTGCGGCTAAAAAGTAAATTGTTTTCATAGTATGTTTTATGTTGAATTATGTTTAGATGAATAAATCCTTAGACTCTTCTTAATTAGTTTTCACTTAAGGTTAGATAATAAACGCAAATCGTTGTTTGTTAAATGAAGATAAAAATAAAAATGTAATTACATTTAAATTCCTCATCTTATAAATGCTTTGCCGGCAGCATTATATTTACCGGAACTGTATTGCCTTAACCGGCTGTATTTTTTTTACAAGAATGGTGGGGATAATCAGCATCGCCATGCATACTGCTAATGTAACGGCATCAACCAGTAAAACCTGCCACCATACTACATCTGCATGGGCTGTATTCATGTAATACGCTTCTTCATTAAGTTTAACGAATCCTGTTTTATCCT
>CAXSEB010000174.1:1810-5455 GCA_964235805.1 uncultured Chitinophagaceae bacterium
AAGTAAGCCTAGTAACGTGCCTGCAATTATGCCGGTTACTGCTATAATTGATGTGTTGTACAAAAATATTTTTTGTATCGTCCAATCAGTGGCACCGATTGCTTTTAACACGCCGGTCATTCTTGTTCTTTCCAGCACAAGAATAATAAGGCAGGTGACAAGGTTTACGGCTGCTACTATCATCATTATTGAAATCAGTATTTGCTTTATCCTGCCTTGCAGGTTTAGCCAGTCGAATATGTTCGGGTAGATTTCCTGTATCGTTTTACTGTACCATCTGCCAGGCAAAACGTCTGAAGTATAAATCAGTGTGTTTACCGAATCTGTTTGTGTATAATCTTTTAAAAAAATCTCGTAACCGCCTATCTCATTCCCGTTCCAGTTGTTTAATCGCTGTATCAATTTTATATCTCCAAGGCAAAAGTTCTTGTCATATTCGTCTATACCGGTTTTATAAATACCGGCTATTTTTAATCGCCTTGCTCTTCTGCTGCCATCGTTCTGGATAAAGAATATATCAACGCTGTCATTCACATTTGCCTGCAGCTGGCTGGCTGATTGTAAGGAAATATCTATATCCTTGCTATAACCACTATCTTTAAAAGCGATCCATTTGCCCCGCACTAAAAAATCATTTATACGACTGAAGTCAAAAGAGCTGTCCACACCTTTCATTAACAGGCTCTCAATATCTTGTTTGTATTTTATTATGGCAGATTTGGTAGCGTATCTTTCTATACTTTTTACCTGGTTAAGGCCACGTATATAGCTTTCAACAGTGTCATTTTTTTGTATCGGGTATTCTTCTGCAATGCTGGCGTGGGTTAACACACTTTGCTGAATTCTTATATGGCCCCAAAAGCTGAATACCTTATTGCTGATAACATTTTGAAAACCATTAACAAAGCTTAATGCAACTATCATTACCGCAACGCTTATCATAGTCGCAGTTATCGCCAGGCTGATTATAAATTTTGAAAAAGTCTTTTGCCTTGTGAAAGCAATTCTCTTAGCTATAAAGGATGATACATTCAATCATGCATAAATTTGGTATCTTGTAAAACTAATTTTTTTAAATCACTTAGATGCTTTCTATAAACCACCGACGCTTAAAGTTTGCTTTGATCTTCATGTTTGCAGCCACTGATTTTACGGCTTCTGCGCAGCTTGCTGACAGCATCTATTTACCAAACATTAAAACAGTTCGCTTATACAATTTTGGCGACCAACTAAGTTTACCTGTAATAAATGTAAACAGTAACGATGTTACTGAACTTCATTTTGATGATATGGAAGTGCGGGTTAAAAACTTCTACTATACTTTTCAATTGTGTAATGCCGACTGGACGCCAGTTAACCTAAGCCAGTTTGATTATATAAAAGGGTTTACACAAATGCGTATAACCAATTACAGGTTCTCCTCAATAGCTTATACAAGATATACCCATTACCAGGCCCAGATACCAGACAGGAACTGCATGCCAACACGATCAGGAAACTTTTTGCTTAAAGTATTTTTAGACGGTGATACAACAAAGCTGGCTTTTACAAAGAGGTTGCTGGTGCTTAATAACAAATCTACAATTGGTGCCCGGGTTATCCAGCCGTTTTTGCCGGAGTATTTTAGAACTCATCAAAAAATCCAGTTCAATGTAAATATTAACGGGCTTAATACATTTAGTGCCGCACAGCAAATAAAAGTTGTAGTAATGCAAAACAATCGGTGGGATAATGCGTTAACCAACATTCCGCCAACTTTTATTCGTGGTACAACGCTGGAATATAATAATGAGAATATTGTTTTTTCTGCCGGCAAAGAATGGCGATGGTTAGATCTTCGTGATTTTCATTTACAATCAGACAGGGTTAAAAGTGCTGATTATAAAAAGAATTCAACAGATATTTTTGTTAGAGCTGACGCGGAAAGGCAAGGCGAAAAATATCAGTATTACCGCGACTTAAACGGTATGTATATTGTTGAAACAACACAAAGCATAAATCCATACTGGCAAGGCGATTATGCTATGGTAAACTTTTCATTTATGCCTCCCGGCAATAACGCTTATCCTGATAAAGACGTTTATCTTTTTGGTCAGCTAACCAATTACAATAGAGCTGATAGCTTAAAAATGCAGTTCAACCCGGCTAAAGGCGTTTATGAAACGCATCTCTTTTTAAAGCAAGGTTATTACAGTTATACTTATATAGGTGTTGATAAAAACAACCCGGCAAATTATGCCGAGGTTGATGGTAATTACTACGAAACTGAGAACAGTTACACTATACTTGTTTACTTCCGTGACTTTGCCGGCAGGGCTGATGAATTGATTGGCGTATCAACTATTAATTCAAGAACTGACAAACCCGGTTTTAGCTTTTAAGATCACAGCAAGGCAGCCTCTTTAAGCTTTAATAAGAATATTAATATTTTTCTATATTTAGATGATGTAATATCGCCTAAGCTTTTTCGTTAATTATTATATCCGTGCTGCATTAAGCCTGTTTTCAAGATCAATGTATGAAAAACCAAAGTCCTGTCAATACAATCACAATCAAAGCAGGTTCTGATCTTAAAAAAACGATAGAAGCCTCCCATAAAGCTTTTAGGGCAAGTGATTCTTTTTACAAACAACTGGTTGCAAGCCTAAACGATTATTGTGTATTTACTACAGATAAAAAAGGTATTATCAGCAGTTGGAACAACGGAGCAGAAAAACTGTTAGGTTATTCGGAAAAGGAAATTGTAGGGCAAAATATTTCAATAATTTATACAAGTGAAGATCAGGTGTTTAAAATACACCTTAAGGAAATGCATGCTGCAAAAACCAATGGAAGAGCTCAGGATGTACGTTGGCATGTTAAAAAAGATAATAAGAGATTTTGGGGCAGCGGACTTGTATTTCCCTTAAAAGATGAGAAAAAGAAGATGCAGGGATATATAAAGATAATGCAGGATTTTACGGATGCAAAAGCGCAGGAGCTGCGATTAAAAGAGAGTGAAGCTTTCAGCAAAAGTGTTTTTAACAGCAGCCCGGATAGTGTTAAAGTGCTTCATCCCAATGGTAACCTTATAGCCATAAACGAAGCAGGCATCAAAATGATGGAGGTTGACAATGTTGATGAACACATTGGTAAGCTTTGGTTTCACTTTTGGGACGATCAATATAGCAGGGATTTAAAAAGAGCCATTTCAGTTGCTAAAAAAGGGGGAGTTGGCCGTTTCCAGGGAACCAGGGCAACCATGAAGGGAACATACAAATGGTGGGATGTTTCAGTGTCGCCAATTTTAGATTCAAAAGGCAAAGTAATACAATTGCTTTCTGTTTCACGGGATATAACCGAGCAAAAAAATAAAGAGGCGGAAAGAAAGAATTTGATAAGTGAGCTTGAAATAGAAAAAAAGAAGCTCACAGAAATATTCAAAAATGCTCCGGCCTTTCTTGCAATTATTCGTGGCAAAAACTACGTGTATGAAATGGCCAATAAACCATACTTTGAATTGGTAGGAAGAAAGGATATAATTGGTAAAACTGTTTTAGAATGTTTTCCTGAATTGGAGGAGCAGGGCTTTATCAATTTGCTTGACTATGTGTTTACAACGGGAAAGCCATTAATTGGTAAAGATATGAAGATGTTTCTTTAACA
>CAXSEB010000175.1:0-1981 GCA_964235805.1 uncultured Chitinophagaceae bacterium
CCAATAAAAAAAATAAAAGATACCATAGATAAAATCGCACCAACTGATGCAAGGGTTTTAATAACAGGAGAAAACGGTGCTGGCAAAGAGTTGGTGGCAAGATGGATACATGCAAAAAGTAACCGCAGCAGCGGCCCTTTGGTTGAAGTTAATTGTGCTGCAATACCAGGTGAATTGATTGAAAGCGAATTGTTCGGGCATGAAAAAGGTTCTTTTACGTCAGCCATAAAACAACGCATAGGAAAGTTTGAGCAGGCCAGTGGCGGTACTTTGTTTTTAGATGAAATAGGAGATATGAGCATTAACGCCCAGGCTAAAGTTTTAAGAGCTTTACAGGAAGGCAAGGTAACAAGAGTTGGCGCCGATAAGGATATTAACGTAGATGTAAGAGTGATAGCAGCAACAAATAAAGACCTGTTGAAAGAAGTAGAAGATAAAAATTTCAGGCTCGATCTTTATCACAGGATAGGTGTTATAATTGTTCATGTGCCGTCTTTAAATGAAAGGCTTGGAGATATTCCATTGTTAGCAGAAAAGTTTTTGGAAGATATCGGAAATGATTATGGCCAGCCCAAAAAGTCTATCGATAAAAAAGCATTGGAGGCTTTACAAAGACACAACTGGAGTGGTAATATTCGGGAACTAAGAAATGTTGTTGAACGGCTTGTTATTCTTTCGGGCAAAATAATTACTTCGGTGGACGTTGAAAATTACGTATTGCCAAAAAGATAGATCTCTAAATTAACGCTTATCATCTTATAGAAAAATTTACACCTGGAAATTTTGTAATCACATAACCGGTTTTATTTACTTCTTCTTTTATGAAGCATATTTATTGTATAAGTGGTTTCGGCGCAGATGAGAAAGTATTTTCAAAGCTTACTTTCACGGGTTATAAAATGCATCACATCAATTGGCTGATTCCTGAAAAGGAAGATGATATTGTTTCTTATGCAAAAAAGTTAGTAGTGCACATTCACCATAAAAACCCTGTTCTGTTAGGCTTATCTTTTGGAGGAATTATGTGTGTAGAAATATCAAAGCTTGTACAAGTTGAAAAGATAATTATTATTTCAAGTATCAAGTCAATTAATGAAATGCCTCTGCATATGCGGATTGCCGGTAAATTAAAACTTAATAAGATTTTTCCAATGAAGTCTTTTAAGTTAATCGAGCCGATAGAAGATTACAATTTAGGCTTGGAAACCAAAGAAGAAAAGAAGCTGGTTAAACACTATAGAAAAAATATAAATCAGCAATATTGCGATTGGGCAATAAATACAATACTTAACTGGAACAATAAAATAATACCTGCAAACCTGTATCACATACACGGTGCTAAAGACAGGATTTTTCCTATAAGAAATATAAAGACGGATTATGTTATAAACACGGGCGGTCATTTTATGGTAATGAACCGGTCTAATCAGGTAAATCAAAGCATAAATTCTATTCTTGAACAGGCTGCAATTTCTTCTCAATCACTAACAGCAGCAGTGTAATTATTATTCATTTTATTAAGCACGTTTTAAAATTTCTTCTGTTAAACTAATGATAACAATCCTGTTATCGCTTTTTATCAACTCATTTAATATATTACTTTTGTCCGCATCTAAAAATTAAAAAATGGGGATAGGTTTACTCTTTTTTATTGTTACTCTTGTTTTATCGCTGGTTGGTTTATATGGCATGTTTAAAAAAGCAGATATCGAAGGATGGAAAGCTTTTATTCCATTATATAATACCTGGTGCATGGTTGAAAAAATGCAGTTGAAAAGAACATGGTTTTTTTTGCAGCTTATCCCTATCGCCGGCCAGTTTATCACTATCTGGATCTGTATAAAATTTGTTGAGCATTTCGGAAGGTTTTCAGTTCTGCATCATGCAGCAACGGTATTTGTTCCATTTATATATTTTCCTTACCTCGGCTTTTCAAAAAATGAAAGATTTTTCGCAGTTAAAGAAGAACCTGAAAAAGGAT
>CAXSEB010000175.1:1991-5453 GCA_964235805.1 uncultured Chitinophagaceae bacterium
TTCAAAAAATGAAAGATATGCCGGTTCACAAGTTGTACACAATTATAAAAAATCTGCAACAAGAGAATGGATTGATGCTGCAGTGTTCGCAATAGTTGCTGCAACGCTTATTCGTACGTTCGTATTTGAAGCTTATGTAATACCAACGCCGTCGATGGAGAAAACATTACTGGTAAATGATTTCTTATTCGTAAGTAAATTCAGTTTTGGCCCACGGATTCCTAACACACCTTTGGCAATGCCGTTTGTACATCACACTCTTCCGGCGTTCAACACAAAATCTTATGTTGAATGGATACATATTCCCTATACACGCTGGTTTGCGAGCCCGGTTAAAAGAAATGATGTTGTTGTGTTTAATTTTCCTGTGAATGATACCTTGATAAATGATGAAGTTGAATACGGATCAAGAACCACTTATTACCAGGCCATTAGGTCACGAATGACATCTGAACATATTTCAGAAGATGAGGCAAGAAACAGGATTAAAGATGAATTTGGTGATCTGATAATTGAAAGGCCGGTTGATAAAAGGGAAAATTTTATTAAACGATGTGTTGCAATTGCAGGAGATACGTTACAGATTAAGAACATGGAGCTGTACATAAATGGCGTTAAGCAGCCCTTTCCGGCTTATCATGAATTTAAATATTTAGTTACAACAACTGCACCCCTGGATGAAGAAGAACTAATTAAGATGGGTATTAAGTTCTATCCTGACGACCGCGAAAAAAACGAAGTTTACCTTATACAAAATAATTTTTATGAGGTAAATATGACGGATGCAGAAAAAGAACAGCTAAAGAAATTACCGATTGTATCAGACATTAAACCTGAGCCGCATTCACCTGCTGATGAGAGTACTGCTTTATATCCTTACCAGGCCGCATACAATTGGTCAGAGGACGATTATGGGCCGATGTGGATACCAAAAAAGGGCGCTACAATACAGTTAACGCCGGATAATGTAATCCGCTACCAGCGATGCATTGCAGTTTATGAACAAAACAAATTTGAAGTTAGAAACAGCAAATATTTTATTAACGATAAAGAAGCGACAGCTTATACTTTTAAAATGAATTATTACTGGATGATGGGAGACAACAGGCATAATTCATTAGACAGCAGGTTTTGGGGTTTTGTTCCGGAAGATCATATAGTTGGCAAAGCTTCCATGATCTGGTTTAGCTGGGATAAAGGGCCACGCTGGAGTAGGCTGTTCAAAAGCATACATTAACTATAAGTATTATCCACTCTTATTAAATCTTAGTCACATTTCATAGTTGATGAAAAGGTCAGAACATACGCTGATAGCTGAAGAATATGATTCTATTGAAGAATTGAATCCGAATGATTT
This sequence comes from uncultured Chitinophagaceae bacterium, assembly GCA_964235805.1. GTDB lineage: Bacteria > Bacteroidota > Bacteroidia > Chitinophagales > Chitinophagaceae > Ginsengibacter. Next base: position 3,349 of record CAXSEB010000175.1, read on the forward strand.
ATTGCTATTGAATCAAGCAAGGGCGGCCACGAAATTTGCGTATGCACCATACTCAAACTTTAATGTTGGAGCTGTTGCTAAATTAAGTAATGGCGAGATTGTAACTGGTTCAAACCAGGAGAATGCTTCGTTCCCTGCGGGCCTATGTGCTGAAAGAGTTTTGCTTGCTTCAGCCGCATCTCAGCACCCTGGCGTTGGTTTACAAACGGTGGCTATAAGTTATAACAATATTAATGGAACAAGTGATACGCCGGCAAGTCCATGTGGAATTTGCAGGCAATCTCTTCTTGAATATCAGCATCGCTTTGTTAAACCAATCCGGCTTATATTAAGTGGCATGGAAGGAAAAGTTATCATCATAGATAATGCTGCACAGCTTTTACCGCTGGCTTTTAGTGTTGAAAATTTGCAATGATCATTCAACATTAATTGATACAACTGAACTTTAATCATCAATAAGGCTTGCTAAATACTGAAGGTCTTTTTGCTTATAGCGGTTTTTATTGTCATCAAAACATTTACTTAATTCTTCCAGCAAATACTGTATAATGCGCTTGTTAGTTAGCTGTTTAAAATAAGATGGCGTTGGAGGAACTGAAATTCTTTTAAAATAATTTTCAACATCTTTATGTGAATATATCTGGCCATTCAGCGGATCAATGTAAAAATTTATTTTAGAACTTATCTTTCCGGCAGGGTTGGGAAAATTGTAATCAACCTCAAAATAACCAAGGATAAATTGCTTAGGAATATTAATAGCCTTAACAGGAAGATCTAACAGGTCGCATATAACTGTGTAGATAATTCCGTTAACAATGGCATTCCCTTTTTTGCTTTCAATAGTTTTGTTTATAAAGAAATCATCCGGGTTATCATAAGTCACTTCGGCTCCCTTTAATTTAAAATAATTATATAAGATGCCTGTCACTACATTTATTTGTTCCAAAGGGGTAAGATAGCTGTTTAGCTCAAGCCAGATATTTCTCCGGATCTTTTCGATCTCTTGTAATGTCGAATTGGAGTGCATTTCAGGGAACTGGTATCTTGCAACAAGTAAAGCCCCTTGCAGCAGATCAGTGGTTCCGTTTTTCCATTGTGTAAAGTCGATAATAAGATCTCTGAAATGTAATTTATGTATAAGAGATTCAATTCTAACCTGCACTTCTTCATCCGGCGTGTTTTCCCATAAGTTTTCAAGATTGGGAATTATCGCTCTTCCGAGAGATACAATCTTTTCACTTACGGTATCAAAAACCTCCTGGTCGGGATCATCGATCAGGTGAAACAGTGCAGATATTTCTCTATTTTCCTGCATAATAAAACCACTTAATTAATCAATAGGGTGAATATGATTCGATTGCTGTAAAATTACACAACTGTTAGTTAATTGTTTAGTTAAGATGTTGCAATAAGTTATAAATAGAGAAGAAGTATCTGGTTACAAAAGTTAGCTTTTCTTTCTTCTTGCAACTTTTTTTGGAGGATTAGCTTTAAGATGTTCAATGATCTGTTTTACTTCTTCGATCGTTAGATCAGCGGCTCTTTCCTGTTGCTCTTTATTAAGCTTATAATTACGCAAGCCTTGTTTTATATACAAGCCATAAGGTCCTTTTAAAATCTGGATCTTTTCTTTTTCAAAAACCTTTACTGTCCTTTCATCCTTGGCTTGCCTTTTCTCAGCAATCATTGGAGAAATCTCTTCAAGTTCTACCGTGTATGGATCCATCTCTTTATTAAGCGAGTAAAACATTTTGTTGTGAGATGCATACGGGCCAAATCTTCCTATACTTACCTGCACATCTTCATTTTCAAAGATCCCTAAATTCCTGGGAAGCTTAAATAACTCTAAAGCCTGTTCCAACGTTATGGTCTCAATACTTTGGGCAGGTTTTAATTTTGCAAACTTTGGCTTCTCTTCATCTTCCTGTGCACCTATCTGCACCATAGGTCCATATCTTCCCATTCTTGCAATAATCGGCTTCCCGGTTTGTGGATCTGTGCCAAGTATACGTTCACCTTTCGCCCTGTCTGCTGTCTCTAAAGTATGTTCTACATCTTTATGAAAAGGTTTATAAAAATCACCTACCATTTTACTCCATTGCTGT
>CAXSEB010000176.1:0-5445 GCA_964235805.1 uncultured Chitinophagaceae bacterium
TTCTTAGTGAGTCGCAGGTTAATGTACTGGCAGGTATATCTCCATAAAACAGTTTTATCTGCAGAAAAAATGCTGGTAAATATCATAAAAAGAGCAAGACATGTAAAGGCTTCTTCCGCATCTGAAGTACTGAATGTGTTTTTAACCAATGCACACAACCCAAATAATATTGAAGATTTTCTTGCAGCATTTTGCCTGTTAGATGACTACGATGTTATGAGCGCTATTAAGCACTGGACAAAGCATAATGATAAAGTATTATCTTATTTGTGCAGCAGTCTTGTAAACAGGAATCTTTCAAAAGTTAAGTTTTTTGCAAACCCCGTACCTGGTGAGTATTTGCAAAAGGAAACTAATGAAGTTTGCAGCAACCTGGGGATTAGTAAAGAAGAAGCTTCTTATCTCGTTTTTACCGGGGAAACAGAAAACAGAACCTATAACAGCCTTGATGAGCGAATAAACATCTTGTTTAAAGATGGTAAGGTAAAAGATATTTCAAGTGTTGATAATGCACTGATAAACCAAACATTATTCGACACAGTAAAAAAAATTTACATTTGCTATAGAGCGTAAGTATTTTTTACTAACAATATACACATCCGACTATAATTGTAACCATCGCTAAATGCAATTTAAAGCATCACAAATAGCAACTATAATAAGTGGCACTATTGAAGGTGATGCAGATGCAGTGGTGTCTTCTTTTGGTAAAATAGAAGAGGCGCAAAAGGGCCAGTTGGCCTTTCTGGCAAACCCTAAGTATGAAGAGTTTTTATATACAACAAATGCTTCTGTAATAATCATAAACGATACCCAGGAAGTTAAGCAAAAACTTACTGGTACTCTTATAAGAGTACCAGATGCGTACTCCGCTTTTGCAGTGATCTTGTCAAATTATCAGCAGATGATAACTGCTCAAATGACCGGCATGCAGGAACCTTGTTATGTACATGCAACAGCCAGGTTAGGAGAAAATGTTTTTGTTGGTGCATTCACTTATATCGGTGAAAATACAGTTGTAGGTAATAATGTAAAACTGTTTCCACAGGTTTTTTTGGGGGATAATGTATCTATTGATGAAGGCACCATTTTACACTCAGGTGTAAAGATTTACCATGACTGTATTATAGGAAAAAATGTCACCATACATGCCGGCTCAGTAATCGGCAGCGATGGATTTGGGTTTGCTCCTCAAACAGACGGTACATTTAAGAAAGTTCCACAGATTGGTAACGTAATAATTGAAGACAATGTAGAAATAGGTGCCAACGCAACTATTGACCGGGCAACTATAGGATCCACATTAATTATGAAAGGCGCTAAGCTTGATAACCTAATACAAATTGCGCATAATGTAGAAGTGGGCCACCACACTGTATTAGCAGCACAGGCAGGTGTAAGCGGCAGCACTAAAATAGGCAACAATGTTATGATAGGTGGACAGGCAGGCATTGTAGGCCACTTAGTAATTGCAGACGGAGCCAAAATAAATGCTCAAAGTGGCGTTAGCAAATCTATTAAAACTCCCAATGCAGCGGTTACCGGTTCGCCTGCATACGATTATACACATGCCTTACGAAGCCAGGCACTTTCACGCAACCTGCCGGAAATGGAAAAAAGACTTAAAGATCTTGAGCAAACTGTACAACAACTTATTGCTGAAAAGATAAACACTTAAGCTCCTGACCTGCTAACCTAATGTTCTTTTTACACACTTAATGGTTCAGGCAAATCGGATAGTTTTCATACTTTCGTAGCTATGGAGCAATCGAACTCTATTGAGCAATCTTTTCAACATACTATCAAGGAACAGTTATCTATTTCAGGAGTAGGTATACATACAGGGCAGTCAGTTACAATGGTGCTTAAACCCGCTGAACCAAACACAGGTATAAATTTTAAAAGAATTGATATACCGGGCAAACCCATAGTAAAAGCAGATGTTGATAATGTAATAGAAACTAACCGCAGCACTACCATTGAACAAAACGGAGCAAGAATCGGTACTATTGAGCATCTTATGGCTGCTCTTGTAGGCATGCAAATCGACAATATTATTATAGAAATTGATGGCGAAGAAGTACCCATACTTGACGGCAGCGCACAACTTTTTATACAGGCTTTGGAGAAAACCGGTATACAATGTCAATCTGCAAAAAAAATATATTACACCATTGATCACAATATAACTTTTACCGATGAGGTAAAAAAGGTGGAGATGGTGGCCCTGCCTTATAATAGCTATCGCATTAACACTTTGATCGATTTCAATTCAACTGTATTAGGTACCCAGCATGCCGCATTAAAAACCATTGCAGACTTTAATACTGAAATCGCATCAAGCCGTACATTTTGCTTTTTTCATGAATTAGAATTCCTGATCGCCAATAACCTTATAAAAGGCGGTGACATAAAGAATGCGATTGTAGTTGTTGACGAACCGGTTACTGACGAGCAGGTTCAGCGCATTTCTAAATTGTTCAACAAAAAAGATGTAAGAGTTAGTGAGGCCGGCATATTGAATAATTTAGATCTTCGCTATCCGAATGAACCGGCCAGACATAAATTATTAGATGTAGTGGGGGACCTTGCTCTTGTTGGTTATCCTTTCAAAGCACACATAATTGCTAATCGTCCGGGGCATGCATCTAATATAAAATTTGCTAAAAAGATAAAAGAGCATATCAAAAAGAACAAGCACAGGCAGGATATTCCAAAATATGACCCGAACCAGGCACCTTTGTTTGATATCCATGCGATAGAAAAGATATTACCTCATCGTTATCCTTTCCTTTTAGTAGATAAAATAATGGAGTTGTCAGATACTCATGTTATTGCTATTAAAAATGTTACTTATAACGAACCTTTTTTCCAGGGACATTTTCCTGGCAACAGTGTAATGCCGGGTGTATTACTTGCGGAAGCATTAGCACAGGCAGGTGGATTTATCGCAATACCAAAGGATAGTGAAGACAAATATGATACTTACTTTCTTAAGATAGAAAGCTGCAAATTCAAACAAAAAGTAGTGCCCGGAGATACACTAATCTTAAAAATGGAATTATTAAACCCTATAAGAAGAGGCATTTGCGAAATGCGGGGGACCATTTTTGTGGGAGATAAGTTAGTGACAGAAGCTGTGCTGGTAGCGCAAATTGTAAAAAGACCTAAACTTTAATCATGATCAGTAACCTTGCATATATTAATCCTGGTGCCCGTATTGGCAGCAACGTTAAGATTGATCCATTTGCAGTTATTGAGGCCGAGGTTTCTATTGGCGACGGTACTCACATTATGTCGCATGCGATTTTAATGGAAGGTTCGGTTATAGGAAAGAACTGCAAAATTTTTCCGGGTGCCGTAATTGGTGCCATTCCCCAGGATTTAAAGTATGCAGGTGAGAAAACAACTGTTCAGATAGGCGATTACACTACCGTTAGAGAATGCGTAACCATAAACCGCGGCACTAAAGAAAAGTGGAAAACAGTAATTGGCGATCATTGTCTTTTAATGGCTTACACACATATTGCGCATGATTGTTTAATTGGCCATTATGTAATCCTCGCTAATTCAGTTCAGCTGGCTGGCCATGTGGAAATTGGCGATTATGCAAGATTAGGAGGATTAGCAGCAGCTATCCAGTTTGCAAGAATTGGAGCACACACCTACATTGCAGGACATACTGAAATAAGAAAAGACATTCCGCCTTTTATTAAGGCCGGCCGCAATCCCTTATCTTATGTTGGGGTAAACTCCGTTGGTTTACAAAGAAGTGGTTTTACCTTAGATAAGGTGAATGAAATTTTAGATGTTTACCGTTATTTATACACACGGGGCATGAACACAACCCAGGCGCTTGATTCTATTGAAGCCGAGCTGCCAGTAACTTCAGAGCGAAATGATATAGTTAATTTTATCCGCACAAGCGAAAAAGGCATAATAAAAGTTTATTCTAAAGACGCTGCTGATGTTGAAGATTAGCTTGCAAAACCTGGGCAAGCGTTTTAACAGGGAATGGATATTCAGACACTTAAATTATGAATTTACTTCCGCACGTTCCTATGCAATAACGGGCCCCAACGGTTCAGGAAAATCAACATTACTTCAGGTAATTGGCGGAGCAACCACTTTAAGCGAAGGAAAAGTTGTATTCGAAAACATTAAAGATGAGCATGTCTATAAACACATTTCTATTGCTGCACCTTACCTGGAGCTGACAGAGGAAATGACTCTTACGGAATTTTTACTATTCCATTCTGCATTAAAAAATTTTCTTCCCTCAATTACAATAGAAAAAATAATATCGATAATAGAATTACAAAAAGCGGCTAATAAGCAAATACGCTATTTCAGTAGCGGCATGAAGCAGAGAGTAAAATTAGCCCAAGCTATTTTTACAGATGTGCCAGTGATATTGCTTGATGAGCCAACAACCAATTTAGATGAAGAAGGAATTCTTTTATATAAAGATCTTGTAACAAATTATTGTAAAGAAAGGCTACTGATCATAAGCAGTAATGATAAGCAGGAATATAATTTTTGTGATGAAGTGATAGATATGAAAAGTATAAAAAATAACGCTTACTAAGCTACTTTATGCTCTAATACATTAGGTTGAGACATTTTAGCTGAAGCATTTAAAATTTCAAGCCCAACAATTGAACCGTTTTCGGCGTAATCGATAATAATACCAGGCTTTTCTTCATCACTTTCTTTAATTGGGAGGTCGGTTAATTTTATATAGATAATATCAACCTCCTTATCATATTTAACCTTCATAATACTTACTGATTTTTGAAGTTTTATAGACTGTAATAACTACTTTAGGATCTTGTGTGCTATTTATTAAACCCTTACCAAATATTGTTTATTGCCTTCAAAGATAATTATTGATTGATAAATATCTATCCCAGTATCACTTATTACTTGCTGAGGCTGGTTTATAATTCCAATAATTATTTTAGTAGAAATGTTTCTTCTTTTCATTTGCTCTGTTGCATGGTTTGAAAAGATGAAATCATCCATATAACATTATTATTATCTCCTGCTCGCAATCAGCAGATTCAAATCAGTAAACTTTAAATCGAACCTTTGGCTCAAATGGAAATTGGTAAGCGCTCCTTTAAAAAGGTAAATGCCACTTCTTATATTTATCTTATGCCAAACCATATTCTCAAAGCCGCCATCATCAGCCATTTCAAGCATTAACGGCATTAATACATTACTTATAGATTGTGAAGCTGTTCTGGCAAAACCGCTTGGTATATTGGGCACACAATAATGAATTACATCATATTTTTTAAACACAGGCACTTTGTGTGAAGTAACATCGGATGTTTCAAAGCATCCGCCGTGATCTATACTAACATCTACTATAACACTTCCGGGGCGCATTTTGCTTACCATTTCTTCAGTAACTACAATAGGTGTTCTGCCTCCGGATGA
>CAXSEB010000177.1:0-5399 GCA_964235805.1 uncultured Chitinophagaceae bacterium
CCTGTTCAACGTTATTATAATTTTGCCAGCCCGACCAAGCAGCATATCTCTTCCCTTTGAAATCGATAACCGTTAAATCTATAGCCCAATGATCACCTGGATCACTAAGTTTTCCTTTTAATATCCATTTATCTTCAAAAGGATTCTCCGCACTATTTTCCAATACCCAAATTCGATGATGCAAATTTTCTCCCTCATCTGCAGCAAAATAGATATACCATTTATTATCCAGAAAGTGTAACTCAGGAGCCCACAATTGTTTTGAAAATGGCCTGCCATCTTCCGGATCAAAGATCGTTTTGTTTTCAGCAGTTTTAAGGTTTGCCATGTTTTTTGTACGCCAAAGCCTTAGTTCATTTTCTCCATCGTTGCTTATAAACGTATTCATGTAATAATACCATCCGTTCTTATAAATCACCCAGGGATCGGGGCCTGATTCTTTAAGAGGATTGGTGTAGGTGCTTTGCGCCTGAGCAAAATTAAAACACACTAAGAAATACAAGACAATTTGCCTAAGGAACTTGATCATGTAGGTAAGTAGATGAGTAAGAATAATAATTATTTTATTCCCCTGATGGCACTTTTAAGGATGTACTTGTAGAAACTGGTACACCAAAATCAGGCGTTCCGTCAGCTCTCCAGGTAAATTTCTGCATTCTTGTGCTACGTGTAGATCCGCATCCCTGGCCATCCTCCGGCATTGGATTGGCGTGATAAATTATCCAGTCTTCAGTGCCGTCAGGTGATTTAAAAAAACTATTGTGACCTGGTCCATAAACATTATTTGCCTGGCTTTTTGTAAAAACAGGCGTTGGAGATTTAGTCCAATCGGAAGGATTTAACGGATCACCGTTATCTTTTAAAGTAAGCATTCCAAGTCCGTATTCATCAGTCCAGCAACCACTTGCAGAGTATACAAGAAATGTTTTTCCCTGCGGATTTTTTAAAATCTCCGGACCTTCATTTACATTACCGTTTGTTTCCCAGTCGTATTGCGGAGTTGATAACATTACCCTGTTACCTTCTAAAGTATATGGATTGGTCATTTTTGAGATGTAAATGTTTTGGGTCGTATTTATATTATCCGGATGGCCACTCCATATAAAATAGTCAATGTTGTTCAGCTCAAGTACTGTTCCATCGATTGCCCAGAAATCTTGTGTGGGATTAAAAATTCTTCCTTTATCTATCCAGGTGCCCTGTGTAGGATCAGTACTGCTGTTTTCTAAAACAAAAGTCCTTTGTGCATCCAGAGAACTTCCATCACCAGCAGTGTAATACAGATACCATTTACTACCTATAGTATAAAATTCCGGTGCCCAAAGATTATCATGATTAGGCCCTGAAGCAGGTGGTGAGAAAACAGTTGTATATGTTGCGGTGGAAAGTTTACTCATAGCTGTTGTTTTCCATATACCAATACGATTGCCGAGAGTATTGGTATAATAGTATGTAGACGCAACCTTATTAACAAATGGGTCAGGCCCTGTAGGAAGTATAGGATTTTTGAAAGTTTTTTCTGTTGAAGGAGGGGGAACAATAGGCGGCGGGTTTGGGTTTACACCGGAATCCGGGCTTTTTTTACAGCCGGAACTGCCTGCAATTACTATAAAAAATACAAGAGGATAAAACTGCCTTATTATTTCTTTAAAGGTTTTCTTCATCATGCGTGAGTATTATGTGCTTGCTTTTTAAATCAAGCTACTTTTTTCCTGTTAACTTTCTTATTAAATCTACTTCATCATGTCTGTATGGTGTTCCGTCTTGCAGAAATATATCGTGAAACCATTCATCCGGTTCATTTCCATTCGGCAAGGGTGTATCCCATGCATATTTTGTATTGGATTTGCCAGTAACAAAACCCCAGTTAATGGCACCAACGTTTTCTTTTTTCAAAAGAGGAAGTATAGTTGAAAACCTGCTGTTGCGGATACGTGCCATATATTCTGTGCAGATAAGAGGACGGCCGACCGCTTTCAAAAGTTGTATTACTCTTTCATGCCAGGGTGTTTCTTCATAATCATGATAAGTTACAATATCAGAGTTTGCCATTTGAAAAGCATTTAGCTTTTCATAATCCCACGCCCACAAACCGGCACTAATTGGCTGATCAGGATTTACGCTTCTTGCCCATTGAAAGATTTTTGTAAGCAATGGAAGAGAAGAATCTCTTTTACCGGAGTTGCCAGGCTCGTTATAAAGATCCCACAAAAGAATGCGCTTATCATGCCCGAAAGTCTTTAATACATCTTTTACATATACTTCGAGCTGCGGAAAAACTGTTGAGTCAGAAGAAAGTGGCTGACCCGGATCCTGCACCCATCCTGAGTTATGAATACCCAGCTTAGGAGCTGGTTGGGTGCCTGCCTGTGGCACTTTGTTCCAGCAATCGTCAAAAAACACGAATAGAATTTGTATGTGATGCCTGTCCGCAATATTTAAAAATGTGTTTATTCTTTTTTTGAAGCCTTCCTTATCACTTTTCCAGGCAACACTATGTAAAAAAACACGCATTGTATTAAAGCCAATACTTTCTGCCAAGCCCAATTCTTTATCATTTGTGGCGCTATCAAAAGTAGCGGCCTGCCACATCTCTAACTGGTTAATAGCGTTGCTGGGAAGATAATCTGCACCAATTATCCAGTTATGAGTTGAATACCATTCATTTGCCTTTTGTACAGACCATTGTTGCCCTAAAGATCGATTGACGGTATTTGATGTTCTTTGAGCTTGTAATTGGTAAACTGTAAAAACAGCTAGTATTATAAAAAATAGTCTTTTCAAATTTATCATTGGATACTTTTATTTATTAATAGCCTGCGTTTTGAGTTAGGTTTGGATTAATATCCAAATCGAATTGCGGAATTGGCAAAAATTCACTTTTGCCAACCACGAAATGGCTAAAAGCTGCATCTCTTGACGCAAGAGCAGGGCTTAATTCTTTCCAGCGCAGCAGGTCTTCCCACCGATGGCCTTCACCGGTAAGTTCTGTAATGCGTTCATGTTTCAACTGGTTAAGAAATTGTTGTTGATCTAAGCCAGGCATAGCTGTACTTAGCGGCGATAATCCTGCCCGTACTCTTACCTTATCAACAAACGCATATGCCTGTGCAGTTTGCCCAATACCATTTAGAGCTTCTGCATAAAGTAGTAGTACATCTGCATATCTTAGGTAACGATAATTGTTTCCTGAGTGAAATACCTCACCATCCATTGAAGCGTCATCTAAAAATTTTCTAAAATAAACTGTGCGGTTAGTAGCTACTGCGATTGGATCGTTCAAATCATTTGAATAAGGAGTGTTGTTAGCTCTTGTTGTCCATATTTCACCATAAACCATTGTAAAGTTAGGACCTCTTACATCAGTTGAATCATATAAAAACGTTGCATCTACACGTGGGTCTCTCTGCCCGTCGGCGGTATTTTCTTTTAAAAATTCCCAAACTACCCATCTTTCAGCCTGACCGTCAGTAAAACCAATAGGCCGCGGAGCAAAAAAAGGTGGGATAGATGTTCCATAATTAAGTTTATCCGGCGTGTGACCAGGGTCGCCGTCACCAGCATCATTATCAAAAGCATCTATTGGGTTGGCAGCGTTTTGAAATTCAAATACAGATTCTGAATTGTTTTCTGTAGTCTCCAAAAAATTATCCCTGTAATTTGGAACAAGATTGTAGTTGGCAGCTCCGGCACCTTCAACAAGCCATTGTAAAGCATCCTTAGCTTGCTGATATTTGTTTTGCTGAAGGTAAACCTTTCCCAGCATGGCAAATGCAGCACCTTTTGTAGCCCGGCCTTTGTTGTTGGCATCATAAGTAGCAGGCAAAGTTGCTGACGCGTCGGTAAAGTCTTGGATTGCCTGCGCATAAACCTGGTCCTGTGTTGAAGACGCAGGATAATCTGATGGCTGAGATGCATGCATTAGTATCGGCACGTTTCCATAATGTAACCCCAATGTATAATAAAAGAAGCCCCTCATAAATTTTGCTTCTGCGATCAATTGATCTTTCAAAGTATTATCCATCGTTATATTTGGTATATTGTCCAGTACCTGGTTACAGCGGTTAATGCCTATATAACAATCGCCCCAGAGGCTTGATATTAAACCATCATTGTAATTCTCATAATTAAACAAATCGAAATAATTTCTTATCCAAGGGGCCGGGCTTGTACTAAAACCTTCGTCTGAACGAACTATTGTTAGAAAATGCATCCACCTGCTTAACCCTGCCCTATGATAAGTGCTGTAAATGGCATTAACGCCTTGCTGCGCATCAGATGCAGTTAGCCAAAATTGCTTGGTTGTAGCCTGGTTTGGATTATCAATATTCAATTCACTTTTTTTACAGCTTGTAACCAGCAAAGCCGCTACTATCGCTGTTAAATATATTTTTTTCATTTGATAGATTAGTTTTTAAAAATTAAAAGTCAGCTTGGATACCAACAGAAATAATCCGGCTTGATGGCCAGTTGCCTGCATCAAAACCGCGGGAAATAACGCCAGTACCTTGTACATCAGGATCAAGACCTTTGTATTTGGTTATTGTGATTAAATTTTGACCACTAACATAAATACGTGCGTTTGAGAAATTAACCTGGTTTAAAAAATTCTTTGATAAAGCATAAGCTAATTCCAAATTCCTTACTCTTACGTATGAACCACTTTCCAGCCATCTGTCGGTTTGCGCCATGTTGTTAAAAGAAACTGTAGGGTCACTTGGCTGATCAACCACAAGTCTTGCATCTGTGCCATTTGGGTTTGTGGCAGACCACGGATTGATGTCTTTTCTAAAATTAGTTAATTCATAAGAATCAAGCTGCCGGCGAATATCATTATAAATTTTATTGCCAAAGACACCAACTAATTGCAGGTTCAAACTAAATTGTTTATAAGCCAGGTTAAGTTGAGCACCTGCCTGTAAAGTGGGCCACGGTGAACCGGAATATTGCCTGTCATTATTATTGATAGTGCCGTCTCCGTTAAAATCAACATATTTTACATCGCCTGATTTTGCATCAGGTTGCACTTTATCACCGGTTTTGCTTACGTATGCATCAATTTCCTGTTGGCTTTTAAAAATACCTGCTGATTTGATAACATACCACTCTCCTATTGAATGACCAACCTGCGCACGAATAAAATTTGTAGCTTCTATATAATCCACTTTGTTGCCGCTGGCATCTGCGCCACGGTTGCCAACACCTACAACCCGGTTTTTAATTGTAGTGAAGTTTGCTGAAACATCCCATTTTATCGGGGAAGTGCTTGTTCTGTTACGATAGGTTGCAGAGAATTCTACACCGGTGTTGCGAATAGAAGCAGCATTGACCGCCGGATTTCCGCTGCCACCAAGATAACTGGCGAGTGGCAGGAACACCAAAACGTCTTTTGAGAGGGA
>CAXSEB010000178.1:0-5385 GCA_964235805.1 uncultured Chitinophagaceae bacterium
AGAAGCTCATCCACATTTACACCGGGATGGCCTCAATGTTGCCTATGACCTTTTCATCTCATTCCCGGATGCTGTTTTTGGCATGCAGGCAGAAGTGCCAACTATAGAAGGAAGGGCTAAAATAAAAATTCCGCCGGGCACACAAAGCGGGAAAATATTCAGGTTAAAAGGCAAAGGGTTTCCTGGCATCAATAGCCACGAAAAAGGAGATCAGTTGATCCAGGTAAATGTGTGGACACCACAACATGTATCTTCAGAAGAAAAAAACGTTTTAGAAAAGATGCAGGATAGTCAAAATTTTCAGCCTAAACCTGATAAGAACGATAAATCTTTTTGGGAAAAAATAAGGGAATCTTTCAATTAGCTTCAATCGTTATTTTTTATTTTGCCATTCCTTTTTCGTTTTTTCGTATATAGCTTTTTTGCTTTTTCTACAAGGCTTATAAATTCGTTTTGCAAATAATCCTGTGGGTTCAAAGCTTCTGTAGCTATAGCTCCTGCGTTGGTAAGATCTGCAGCGGCAAGAAATTTTGACTGGCGCATTATTAATCCAAACATTGTTACGGCAGTTGCAAACTTCAGATCATTGCACACGTTTCTTAATGGCTTAAAATTCCACGCACAAGAATACATCACCTTATTTGGCAACACCTCATCCGGCTTGCGGAAATTTAGGGTTACAACAGCTACGTCTTTATGAATCTTATTCGTGGTATCATAAACTACCGGCAATATTTCAAACACAGAAGTAATGCTATTACCAGAGCCTATTTCGCCTCCTTCAAGTTCAATACTGCTATCGGTTGAAATACCTCGTTTGTTGTCGTAACCGATAAGACGGTATTGGTTAACTACATCAGCGTTGAACTTAACGTTTATGTATACATCATTAGCTACAGTGTATAAAGTTTGAGTTAGTTCAGTCACTAAAACTTTTTCCGCTTCACGAATATCATCTATGTATGCAAAATTCCCATTTCCGTTCCTGGCAAGCGCTTCAATTTTTGAATCTTTATAATTGCCCATACCAACACCAAGACAAGTTAAATAAATACCGGACTGTCTTTCCTTTGCTACCATTTCTTCCAGCTCTTTTTCATTTGCCTGGCCAACATTAAAATCGCCGTCTGTAGCAAGTATAATCCTGTTATTACCTGATTTAATAAAAGTACTTTTTGCCACTGAGTATGCAGTTTTAATTGCAGCCTCGCCTGGTGTAGAACCGCCGGGAGTAAGTTCTTCAATGGCCTTTATGATCTTTTGTGTTTGCGATCCGCTGGTTGGCTGCAACCACACTCCCACAGTGCCTCCATAAACCACAATTGAAACGGTATCCTTCTCCCTAAGATTTTTAACAAGCAATTGAAATGCTGCTTTTAATAAAGGCAACCTGTTTGGCAGATCCATACTGCCGGAAACATCGATGAGAAAAACAAAGTTGCCCGGAGGTACCTTGTCAAGGTTTAGCTTTTTTGCACTAAGATTTAAAAATAAAAGCTGATGCTCTTTATTCCATGGGCACGAGGTAAGCTGTGATTCTACGTTAAAAGTTTTATTATTTTGAGGTTCTTTATAATTAAAATTAAAATAATTAAGCATTTCCTCAATTCTTACTGCATATGGTGGTACCATGCTTCCCTGGTTTATAAATCTGCGGATATTGCTGTAAGATGCTTTGTCAACTCTTAATGAGAAAGATGTGTTAGGAAATTTGCGGCTACTTATAAATTCATTTTCTACTAAACTACTGTAAGATTCATCTGAAACAAACCAGTTAGGCGCTGTTTGCTTTTCTAAATCGGTTGTAAGCGAAAGAAGTTTTTGCTTTTGAATATTTGAAGATGTACTTAAAAGTTTAAGTATTATAGTTTGGTAAACATCAGATTTTACCGCTACAACTTTTGTTTCAAAACCTTGAAGGCTAAATGTTAAGGAGTCATTTAAAAGAGGTGTAGTTATTCCAAAACCGCCTGTAATGCCGGTTGTATAAAGTAACCGGTTGGAATGCATGTAAATCTTCACATTTTGCAGCGGCTCATCTTTCTCATCTTTTACTTCGCCTCGTATATAATATTGTGCGTTTACATTAATAAGAAACGCCAGAAAAAAAGTTGTTATTAAAACTTTTATCAAAATATGTTTGTAAAATATGTTACACGTTTTAGCAATCGCAAGATAAAAGCATAAGTTGTTACACTACCTGGTAAATCTCTTTCATATTTCTGCCCAAACCGTCATAATCTAACCCATAACCAATCAGAAACTTATCAGGAACTGAAAACCCAAGATAATCTACCTTAACGGGATTAGTTAAAACGTCGGGTTTTGTTAACAGTGCTGCAATTCTTAAAGATGCAGGATGATGATATTTTATCTGCGGTAAAAAGTGTGATAACGTTTTGCCGGTATCAACTATATCTTCAACTATTATAACCTGCCGGCCAATAAGATCAACATCAAGGCCAATTGCAGTTACTACCTGGCCGGTTGAAGCAACTCCTTTGTAAGAGGCAAGTTTTATAAAGCATACTTCTGCTTCAATATCTATTTCTTTAAGCAGATCAGATGCAAACATAAACGCTCCATTTAATATAACCACAAATAAAGGTTTTTTGCCTTGATAATCACGGCTGATATCTGCAGCAATCCTTTTTACCTGTTCATCAATTTGCGCTGCAGAAATAAATAATCTGAATTGTTTATCATGAACCTTGAGCACTGTATTTTATTTAGAAACGGAAACAATAAGTTGCTGACCAACTTTTAAATTATCATCAGGTAAGTTATTCCATTGTTTTATTTGTGTTACGGTAACGCCATATTTTTTTGAGATAGAAAACAATCCTTCTTTGGGTTGCACCTCATGCAATTTAGCCGGGCTTGTATTTATTATATCAGTTGTCTCCACTGATTTATTTACACCCGGCTTAAGGATTATTTTAGTGCCTGCACCGGGATTGTGATTTTTTGAAAGTTCATTATACTGATACAAGCTTTGTAATGTTACACCGTTCTTTTGAGCAACATCATACATTGTTTCATTGTTTTGCATTACATAATAATCTTTATCGCCTTCATTAGATTTTTTATCAAGAAATACGATCTGATCCTTTTCAAGTAACCCGTCTTTATCAAGATCATTGTATTCAAGTAACTTAGAAAGCTTAATGTTATTTTCAGTGGCGATTGCTAATAATGAAGTGCCTTTTTTAGCGCTAATAGCTGCCGAGCCGTTTACAGTAAACCTGTTTTGAAATTGTTGTTCGATATCATCAGATGTTTGATAAACATTATCATCGCCCACGGAGCTTTTTGGTTTTGTCAGCTCATTAAAGGCTTTATCTTCAGGATCGCTTGTGTATTTTGACGCATCATAAAAAGGCACTTCGCCAGCAGCTTCTAAAGTATATTCCTGTAGGTTATTGTCTTCAATATTTTTTATAAGGATTTTAGGGTAATTCGGGTTGGTTGCATACCCTGCTTTTTTTAAACCGTAAGCCCATGCTTTGTAATCTTTTGCATCAAGCCTGAACAAAAACGCATAACGATCATTACCTCTTAAAAAATTAGAATGATCACGATAGGAACTTTCAGCATCTTTATAACATCTGAAACACTCGCCAAGTGCATCATCATCATGACTTACTCCGGTTGACGTCCAGGTGCTTTTACATTTTATACCAAAATGATTATTTGATTTTTTTACCAGGTCACTATTGCCATTCTCTGTTTCAAGAATTCCCTGGGCAAGCGTTATTGCTGCCGGCACGCCCATACGTTTCATTTCCCGGATAGCTAAATCTTTATGATCCAGGATATATTGCTGCACAGTTATATTTTGGGCAATGCTAATGTGTATAAGAAACACACTTGTAATAATCATCACTGCTTTCATATAATATATAACGGTAAATTTTTATAAATTGTATAAATAAAAAGATCAGCTATAATTTTCTTATTAAAGATAAACCATCCCTAACGGTTAATAATACCTGCTGCACTCTTTCATCGTTAGCTACATGACGATTAAAAGCATCGATAGCAATGGCGTTTTTATCAGTTATATTATCTCCCAGCACCTTGCCATGAAAAAAAACGTTGTCTGCTACAATTAAACCACCCTGTTTAAGCGCCGGTAAAGTTAGTTCGTAATAATCGATATAACTCACTTTATCAGCATCCAAAAAAACAAGGTCCCATTCCTTTTTTAGAGTGGGAACAATGTTATGAGCATCACCTTTGTGTAAAACTATTTTATTATAATGTAAAGATTTGCTAAAATAACCTTGTGCTATTAATGCGTCTTCTTCTCTTAATTCAATAGTATGTAGTTCACCGTTTCGTTGTAAGCCTGCAGCAAGACTTAAAGCGCTATAGCCAGTAAAGGTGCCGATCTCTAATATTAGCTCCGGCCTAATTAAACAACTTAGCATGCTTAAAAACCTGCCTTGTACATGCCCGCTGATCATATGCGCATGTGGATGAAACTGGTTTGTATAAAGCTCAATTTCAGCTAACAAATCTTCATCAGGCGAAGTAAAGCTTGCTGCATATTTTTCAATTTCGCTGTTTATTAACTCAAACATATTAATGTAAGGGTTTTACTCTTTTATGCGAAACTAATAAAAGACCTATAAAAGTTATAAGTCCATTTACAATAATCAATTCTTCTGCAAATACATAACCGCCGAATAATTTTGCAGAGTATTTATCAAGATAAAAACAAATAAGCGGTGCTGCTACACAAATAACCGGAGTTGCTTTATCCAAGACACTTCGCTGTTTTGCATACAATGAAAAAGCATACAAGCCAATAAGGGGCCCATAAGTAAATGTGGCCACTTTAAAGATGGCGCTCACAACTGAAGCATCGTTAAGTGCATTAAATAATAATATTACAATTAAGATAATAACTGAAAAGCCAACGTGAACCCAATGGCGTTTAACAACCAAATCGGAGTTGTTCTCATTTTTCTTTTTATCGAATCCCAGGAAATCAATACAGAACGAAGTTGTTAATGCAGTAAGCGCAGAGTCTGTGGTAGCAAAGGTTGCAGCGGTTAACCCTAACATAAAAACTATTGCCGGCATTCCTTTAAAATAATTTAACGCAATCTCAGGAAAGAGATAATCTGTACGTGGCTTATGAGTAATAGCATCAACCGGCACTGCAATTCCATTTTTACTTGCGTAGATATATAATAACGCCCCAACGCTTAAAAAGAATAAATTAATAATTACAAATACTAGAGTAAAGGTGAACATGTTTTTTTGCGCTTCTTTTATATTGCGGCAGCTTAAATTCTTTTGCATAAGATCCTGGTCTAAGCCAAACATTCCGATAGTTACAAAAAGACCTCCAAGGAATTGCTTGGTTATGTGAAA
>CAXSEB010000179.1:0-250 GCA_964235805.1 uncultured Chitinophagaceae bacterium
ATGCATGTTGTGTCCAATTACCAAGCATCATTAAAACTCTTGAAATAAAAAAGGTAACAATAAACACTGCGGTTGTGGCCTGCCAGTTTACAAAACATAAAATGATACAGATCACATAAAAGCACATTTCACCAGTAAAAGCTTTACGTGCAAGTTTCTTCCTGTTTTTTCTTTTTAGATAACCTATCAGCCCTGCAAGACCTCAATTCATTAATACTCTATTACAGCTTGGTACGGAAGACGTATGTAT
>CAXSEB010000179.1:260-2335 GCA_964235805.1 uncultured Chitinophagaceae bacterium
TAAGGCTATCTCTTTGATAAAACATAGTGCTGCTATCGTCATCAGGCATATTACCTTCAGGATGATGCATGCCAATGTGATGACTAAAATATGTTTCAGGTGTGTGCCCGATAAATGGCCCGATAAACCATGTTATATAGTAGATGGATTTTTTATAACTGTTCTTAAATAATTGCCTGTGACTGATTGAATGCATCATTAAACCAAAAGGTGCCCGTAATAACGTATTAATGGTTTGAAATGCAATAGCCAACGTCCACCATAACCAACCGGTTACAATCGGTAGATACAACAATACAGCTAAGGGTAATAATAAAGCCGTTACTTTAATTATAAGGTAAATAAAAGGGAGATCTCTCTTATCTTTTATAAAACGCAGCAGGAACATATCGGCTCTGTTGTATGTTTTTGAATGGTAAACAGGATCAGTTATAGTATTTAATATCTTCATCTTAATTAATTAAGTACACACGGGGCCACATTGATAAGCGAGAGATTGTAAAGCTAAGACTTTACAAAATATAAATACATTTCGCAGGAATCCTGATTTTTTACAGATGTATAATGCCTTAAGTTGCCATTATGTTTAACCAAAATATTAAACATGGCATAATTTTTTGTTGATAAAAATTCTAAACCCGTTAATATGAATAAGCAAACATCATCAAAAGGCCGCAGCCAGGATAGATCAAAAGTTGCCGGCGGGCAAAAGCACGAAGTAAGTTATGAAAAAGAAAAAATGGATGTATCCGGTAAACAGGTGAAAGACGCAGTAAAATCTGCAGGTAATTCCCGGAAAAAAGTTGAAGAAAAATTAAAGAAGTAGTGTCTTGTTAAAAAAGGAACGTCCTTTAAAGACGTTCTTTAATGTTCTACATCCTGTGCGATAAGACTGTGATCCATTCAACCGGTAATTTTTCAATTTATAGTTTCCCATCTTGCCTGAAAGTATACGATTTAGGCTTAAACTTATTGATAATATCCCATTGCAGCCGATACTTCAGTTATGTCTTTTTTTTGAACGGTCAAATCCCTGTGGTATAAACATTCCCATTATAGTACCAGCATAAGAGCTTTATAAACAAAAGTCAGAAACGATCATTTATGCATCCACATGTAGAAACATGTTTTCTATCTTTAGCACTAAAAGTTAAACATGAAAAAAGTTTTTAAAAATAACGGGCTATCGATTGTGTTTCTACTTCTCTTTATTTTTTCTATTGTTGGCCAGGCCATCACAGGTCTTAAACAGCATAACCAGGAAATGAAAGAAGAAGGCGGGCATCAACTGAATATGACTCAATACTTAACCTCGGCTCACTTTATTGAAGCAACTTTTGAAAATTGGGAAAGTGAATTTTTACAGATGGCTTTATTCGTTATACTAAGTATTTTTCTTTACCAAAAAGGCTCTGCCGAATCAAAAGACCCTGATGAGGATGAAGAAACCGACCGTGAGCCAGACCCCGCCAAAAAGGATGTTCCATGGCCGGTAAGAAAAGGTGGTTTTGTGTTGGCAATATATAAACGCTCGCTAAGCTTTGCGCTGTTACTAATATTTCTTGTATCATTTGTTCTTCACTTGTATGGCAGCATGAAAAATTACAATGAAGAACAAATTCTCAAAGGAATGGAAACAGAAACCTTAGGGCAATATCTTGGCAATTCCAAATTATGGTTTGAGTCATTTCAAAATTGGGAAAGCGAATTTCTTTCTATCCTTGCAATTGTTGTGTTGTCTGTATTTTTAAGAGAAAAAGGTTCGGCACAATCAAAGCCCGTAGATGCACCTAACAGTGAAACAGGAGGGTAATATGAGTGTATTATTTATTTTGTTACCAGTTTAGCAATAGCCATTATAACGCCTGTGTGTAAGCCTTCATGAAATAATAAAAAATTTATAGCATCGTCAATATTGGTAAGTTCTGCGCCATAACGGGTAGTCCATGGTTTATAATTATCAAACGTATTTGTTTCCCTGTCAATTGTAAGCTGGTCAAGCGTTGAAAGCATCAGCGCCCGAATCTTTTCTACTTCATTGTCGTCAACAAACTGCTCTGGCCTAGTACCCGGCT
>CAXSEB010000179.1:2345-5378 GCA_964235805.1 uncultured Chitinophagaceae bacterium
TTTTTATAATATATTAGCTTCATAAATATATAACTTATAATCATTAAAATATTTTTCTTCTACAACAAGCTGTGCGCCTGCACGCAAATAACAAACCCCTTGCTGTGCAGCCATCATATGGGCAAGGTTCCAGATTATATTGTTGTTAAAGCTTACAGGTATTTCATTCAATTGGGCAACCGATATATTTTGTATTGCATCAAACAAATAATTTCTTCCTTTTTTAATGTAGTCGATGTTCTTATTCATAAAGCAAGGTGAAGATTTAGATGAGTGAAAGTTGTTTGTTTACTTCAAATCTGCAAGGTATTATATCTTCTTAAATAATGTTTGTTGCCGATTATGTTTATATGATGTAAATATAAAACGCCAGCAAAGGCCGGCGCTTTATATGTTATGTCTTCATTATGCTAAAAGAAACACCTTCTGCTTATCATTTACAACACCATCACTTTCCCATGATACAACTTTTGACCCTGGCTTTCTATATTTATAAAGTATACACCATTGTTTAATTGCTTTTCAACTTTATAACTGCTTACTTCTTTTGTAAGTGCTATTTTTTGTGAAGACATCTTTTTGCCGTCAATATTAAATATTGATAAGCTGCCATAACCGGGTACTGCACCGGACAACTGAACATAAATACGTTTGTTTTGAACATAGTGCAACTCTGTGAAATTTGCGCCAAGGTTCAGTTTTATCTGTATCGTGCGCAGGTAATGCTTTTTGCCGTCTTTATCTGTTTGTGAAATACGGTAGTAGTTTAATGCATATGGATGCTGATCTGCGTAGGAATAGTCATATTCCTTTTTACCTGCGTCGCTTGATGCATTTACAATAGCTAAAGTTTCAAACGTACTTCCATCACGGCTTCTTTCAATTGTAAAAAAGCCATTGTTGATTTCACTGGTAGTGCCCCATTCCAGTGTAATGCTTTGTTGTTCTGGTTTACCGCGAAAGTAAAGCCAGCTAACCGGAAGAGTATTGCAATTACCCGAAGGCGAAGTAGCAATTACCTGGTCAGTAGTTATCGTTCCGGCAGTTGTAAGAACCCTGCCATTAAGAGTAGCTCCTGAACCAACTGTAATCGAATTATTTGAAACAACAGTTCCATTAAAAATTGAGTTAGTGCCAATATTTACGGGTCCATCAACCAACCAATAAACATTTTTTGCCTGTGCTCCATTTATAAGGAACACTTTTGCCGCAGGACTTGTAGTAGTTAAAGAACCAATAACCTTGATAACAAATACAGCACTATAATTTCCCTGTGCATTAAGATAAAGAGAATCGCTAAGTGTTGTAGCTCCATTTAATATGTATGTCTTTGGAGAAAGAACCAGGTTATTAGAAAATTGTGCAGAAGACGTGATTGCACTATCGTTGGTAAGTGAATTAAGATAGTTAAACACATTAGCCAGGTCTGTTTGTGCCCACCCCGTGTATTGATCAGGCGCAGAATGATTGTAACCTGTTACATACAAAGGATCATACCCTGTGCTGGCACCAGCATTAGTCCCAATATCACCTGTAACACGAGAAATACCTGTGTTAGTAACAGCTCCATTACCGGAAAATATTGCAAAGCAACCTGATAAACCAAATGTGGGAGCAGTTGGACCCGAAGAAGGCGTTTGAGCAATTATGAACGTGGGGAAAAACAAAACTGTAACTATTGTTACAATAGATAGTAATCGATTTTTCATTTTTTTAGTGGATTGAATAGTGGTTAATAAGTTTCTAAAATAAGATTAAATAATTAAATCGCATCATTCTGAATAAATTTTTTTTTAGAAACATAAAGTGGATGATTCGAAAACCCGAAAAATTTACAATTCAGATCTGATCCCCAGGCGTTTTAATTTACTGGAATTTTTGCGTGGTGATGTAGTGTCCTCAAAAATCATAACTGGTGTATCATCTTGTCCATCGTCATAAACTTATGCTAAGTTTGTTTGCTGATTCTTGTAATTTTATTTAAACGCATCTAATGAAAAAATCATTTTATTTATTAGTGATCTTACTTTTAGCGCAACAAGCTTATTGCGATGTCCACCTTCCAAAAATCTTTGGAAGTAATATGGTTTTGCAAAGAGACAAACTAATTCGTGTTTGGGGCTCGGCAGATGTAAATGAAAGAATAACAGTTCATTTTAATAAACAAATAAAAACAACAGTTGCCGGTAAAAACGGCAAATGGATGATAAAACTTAGCAACGAAAAAGCCGGTGGCCCTTACAAACTTACTGTAACGGGAAATAATAAAATAGAATACACTAATGTTTTAGTTGGCGAAGTTTGGGTATGCAGCGGCCAAAGCAATATGGAAATGCCAATAGAAGGCTGGGGCAAAATAAATAATTATGAACAGGAAGTTGCGGCTGCAAATTATCCATTTATACGACACATAAAAATCCCTAACAAAGTAAGTTCATTACCGCAGGAGGATATAGCTTCTGGCGAATGGGATGTATGCAGCCCGCAAACCGCAGGTAACTTTACTGCTGCAGGTTATTTTTTTGCAAGAGAATTGTACAACAAATTAAAAGTTCCTATTGGCCTTATAAATACATCATGGGGCGGCACTATGATAGAAACATGGACAAGCCGTAAAGCCTTTGAACAAAGTGATGAATTTAAAAATATGATCGCTGCAATGCCATCATTAGATATTGACTCATTATCTAAAGCACATAAAGATGCTATAATGAAAAAAATAGAATCCTTACAGGGATCTTTGGTACCTAAAGAAGTTGCCTACACTTGGCGTGAAGCAAACATTGATGACAGCAGATGGATGAAAATGAACTTACCGGGTTTATGGGAACAGCAAGGTTTAGATGGAACAGATGGCATCGTTTGGTTTAGAAGATCTGTTTTTATTTCACCTGCAGATACGGGTAAACCAGCTACTCTTGATCTGGCAATGATAGATGATAATGACACCGCTTATATAAATGGCATAAAGGTGGGAAGCACACATGCATATAATGTAAAGAGAACATACACAATACCTGCCGGTATTTTAAA
>CAXSEB010000180.1:0-5262 GCA_964235805.1 uncultured Chitinophagaceae bacterium
CGCAAAAAGAACAACAGGAAAGATTGAAGGAAAGAACCAGTGACCCTACAAAAAGGTGGAAGTATAATGCGAATGACGAAAACGAGGCAAAGCTTTGGGATAGTTATATGAAAATGTACCAGGATTGTTTTGAACAATGTAATGTTATACCATGGACAGTTGTGCCAAGCGATCAAAACTGGTATAAAGAATATGTAATAGCCAGCAAAGTTCTGGAAACATTATCTGGCTTAAATATGAAATTTCCGGAGATAAAAGTTGCCGGGATTAATTGAACATTTCAGTATAAGATGTTTGATGAAATTAATTATTACATTTAGAAAAACATTTTATGGGATTTCTAAAAGAATTTAAAGAGTTTGCCTTCAAAGGAAACATAATAGATCTTGCTGTTGCAGTAATTATAGGCGTTGCTTTTGGTAAAATTGTAACTGCATTAGTAGATAATATTCTTATGCCAATAATTGGTTCTTTTATAGGCAGCAATTTTGCGGCATTAGTAACAAGAGTTAATGGTGTAGAAATTAAGTACGGATTGTTTTTGCAGGCTGCAGTTGATTTTATTTTAGTCGCCTTTATATTGTTTCTTTTAATAAAGGCAATAAATAGAATTAATATAAGAAAAGAGGTTAAGCCTACTGCAGTTATTTCTTCAACAGATGCTTTGTTAATGGAAATAAGAGATTCACTAAAAGGTAACGTAGGAAGAATATAGATCAATTTAATCTAAAACTTGAACACCGAAAATTATCAAATAACACTTCCGCAATTCGAGGGTCCGTTTGACCTGCTGTTATTTTTTATAGAAAGAGATGAGCTGGATATTTATAATATTCCGATCACGAAAATAACAAACGAGTTCCTCGACTTTATACATAAAAGCGAATCGCTTAATATAGAACTAAGCAGCGAATTCATTCTTTTCATCAGCACCTTAATGCGTATAAAAGCAAAAATGCTTTTACCCCGCAAAGAGCTTGATCCTTCAGGAAACGAGATTGATCCCCGTAATGAGTTAATAGATAAAATACTTGAGTACAAAAAGTTTAAGCAGGCTGCAATTGAAATGAGTGAGCTTGAAGCTTTACGCATGTTAAGTGTAAAGCGTGGCAACATAAAGCAGGAGCTTTCTTTAATAGGTGAAGAGTCCGGTGAAGGAACAGAAATGCAAACTATTTCTCTATACAAGCTAATGAAGGCATTTGAAAAAGTTGCCCGTCGCCTTCATGAAAAGCGGCACCAGCCTGTGCATACAGTAGTACAATACAATTATACAATGGAAAGCAGCAGGCAGTATATGCTTGACCTAATCGAAAGAGAACGCAGGTTCCGCTTTGAAAAGATATTTGACTTTTGTGAAAACAGGATACATGCTATTTTCCTCTTTTTGAATATATTGGAATTAATTCAGGGAAAGTACCTTACAATAATTACTGGCGAAGGAAGAAACAATTTTATCCTGGAGTATGTAGAAAATCAACCGCAACCTTTACAATTATACCAGTAAGATTTAAACTATCTGCCGCGTTTTTATTTCAGCCATCTCTCTTATTACATCGGCTATTTGGTTAGCATCAATGCCGATTTCCTTATACAATTCTTTCGGGGTACCATGTTCAATAATTAAATCAGGAATGCCCAGGATTTTAACTTCAGCGTTGTATTTATTTGCGGCCATAAATTCTAATATAGCAGATCCAAAGCCGCCAATTACGGTTCCATCTTCCAGGGTAATTATTTTATTATACCTGCTAAAAACTTCATGTAATAACTCTTCATCTAACGGCTTTGCAAAACGCATATCGTAATGTGCAGGATCAATACCATCGGCTTTTACATCCCTTATAGCTGATGCAGCAAAGTTTCCGGGATGTCCAAATGATAGTATGGCTATGTTATTACCGTCTTTCAATTTGCGGCCTTTGCCAATAGCAACTTCTTTCATTTTTGTTTTCCAATCCGGTTTAACTGCTTCACCACGCGGATAACGGATAACAAACGGGTTTTTTGTAGTTTCTAATTGTGCGGTGAACATTAAGTTTCGTAGTTCACTTTCATTCATAGGCGCACTCACAACCATATTAGGTATGCAACGCATATAGGCTATATCATACACTCCATGATGCGTAGGGCCATCTTCACCAACAAGCCCTGCCCGGTCTAAACAAAATACTACCGGTAAGTTTTGTATGGCAACATCATGTATAACCTGGTCGTAAGCCCTTTGCATAAACGAAGAATAAATATTACAGAACACCTTCATGCCTTGCGTGGTAAGGCCGGCGCTAAGCGTAACGGCATGTTGTTCACAGATACCCACATCAAAAGCACGATGTGGCATTTTATCCATCATATACTTTAACGATGAACCACTTGGCATCGCTGGTGTAATTCCCATAATTGTATCATTTTGTTCAGCCAGCTCAACTAAGGTATGGCCAAATACGTCCTGGTACTTTGGGGGTTGTGGCAATTCATATTTCTTCTTATATATTTCCCCGGTGATCTTATCAAATAAACCCGGTGCATGCCATTTAGTTTGTTCTTTTTCGGCTAGATCAAAACCTTTGCCCTTAACGGTTTTGATGTGTAACAGTTTTGGACCTGTGATGCCTTTAAGGTCTTTTAAAGTATCTACTAACTTAGTTATGTTGTGTCCATCTATCGGCCCAAAGTAACGAAGCTTTAATGCTTCAAATAAATTACTGCTTTTGCTTACCAAACCTTTTAAACTGGCCTCAAATTTTGATGCCATTTCCCTTGAGAACTTTTTACCGGGAAGTTTACCAAGCGCTTTCCAAAAATCATCTCTTAACTTATTGTAAGTTTGAGAAGTTGTTATATCTGTAAGATATTCTTTTAAGGCACCAACATTAGGGTCAATGCTCATGCAATTATCATTTAATATTATCAGCAAATTGCTGTTTTCAATCCCTGCATGATTCATTCCTTCAAAAGCCAAACCAGCCGTCATTGCGCCGTCACCAATAACTGCAACATGCTGCCTGTCTTTTTCTCCTTTATAATGAGAAGCCATTGCCATACCCAGCGCCGCAGATATTGAGGTAGAAGAATGTCCCACTCCAAATGTGTCATATTCGCTTTCGGCTCTTTTAGGGAAACCGCTAAGGCCTTTGTATTTCCTGTTTGTTGCAAAATTATCCCTGCGCCCGGTGAGAATTTTATGCCCATATGCCTGGTGCCCAACATCCCAAACCAACTGATCGTAGGGTGTATCAAAAACATAATGAATGGCAACAGTTAATTCTACAACGCCTAAGCTTGCTCCAAAGTGGCCGCCATAAACACTTACCACATCAATTATATACTGGCGAAGCTCATCACAAAGCTGTGGCAGTTCGCTTCTTTCCAACCTTTTAAGATCAGCAGGTGAGTTAATAGTTTTAAGAAGAGGCCCGGGAATAATTTCCATATAAATATTATAATATAAAAGTACGCTTTAGATAATTATTGTTAACGGTTTTACTAACAACATCAAAATATATACACTTGTTTTAAGATGTGAGAATTACTTATTGTTTGTAGAATTTCTTTACAACCTCGCTTCCATCATTACTATACATTTTAACAATATACAAGCCATTATTTATTGCTGTGGTTTTGATGGATATTTTATTAGTGCCAATACTAAGAATTGCCTTCTTTGACATCAATATCTTACCATCGCTTTGCAAAAGAACATACTTTATAGCTTGCCGGGTGCGGCTTGTAACATCTACAATTAAAATATCTTTTACAGGATTCGGAAACATATTTACAACAGCAGTTCTTGTGTTGTTTTGAATGTTTTCAATTGGCGAATAAGCTATAAGGTCATCTTTGTAAATTACTTTTAAACGATAAAAGTTTTTTGAACCTGGAGGGCTTAAATCAAAATATTTAAATTTTTGGAAAGAGGGCAGACCAGATTCTATTTTAAAAGATTGTATTGCATTGAAAACTCTGCCATCAATACTTTTTTCAACATCAAATCTTCGAACCGTTTCCATTTTTTCTGACGTCCATAAAAGCTGGACATATTTATCTTTTCTTGTTGCAGAAAAATGAAAAGTACCCGGTTCAAGTACAGTGGTTTTGCATGGCAATATGGTAAAAGAAAAGAACTGGTAATTGCAACCGCCTCTGGGTTCTATTGCTAAACGATACGAACCCCGTGTTAAATCTGTAATATCAACAGTGGGAGAAGTGCTGTCTATTGCATGTATATAAATATCATTAAGATCAAAAACGTTATTGCTATCAGCATCTTTGGCCAAAATATAATTTACCGGAAAAATGCTGGAGTAGTTTGTAATGCCTGTGAAGCTTACTGATACATTGCCATTACTGTCGCATGCATTTACACGTGGCAAATGCAGAACAGACGTTAATGAACCTGTTACAGTTGTACTCCTGTTATTGGTTGTGCCGCCGCTTTGTTGTGGATCTTTAACCCAAACGCAATCTCCATTTACCTGGCGTGCGAAGCTATTGCCTCTTCCTGCAGATTCACCAATGGTTTCATAATTAACGGCCAATGAATCCAGGTTAAATTTCTTTGATACACAATTTCCATTTACAATACTCGAAATAATATCAGCGGAAGTTTCTGAAGGCAGGTTTCTTACAACGGCATCTACAACTTTTAAATTCGGATCTAAAAAAACAATTTGTTCGTCCGCTGAGCCTCCGTCTGTAAGCAAGCCTCCGTTAGTTGAAGGTATTACGCCACTTGTACAATTACAAGTGTTCCAGTTTAAATCAACATTGGTGCTATAATCAACATTTGCACAACCTCTTGGTATTGAATCCATTCCGCCTATAACAAAAAATTGCCCGGCATTTACAATAGTATTGGGTGGAATAGTAATACTGTAATCTCCGTCTGTAACCATGTAGCAGCCTATATCTACCGGGCCGGGACCAAAATTGTACAGTTCAACAAATTCAGCAGATGAAGAACAATTTTGAGTGGTCCATGGCATATATTCATTTAATACTATATAGCCTGTACTTTGTGCTTTTGCAATATTTGTAATTGATAAAAACGAAATATAAATAGCCAGTAAGTATAGCTTTTTCATAGGATTGAGTTACGAATAATAACCAACTAAGATACTTATTAAACACTGCCTCTAAAATGGCAATAACGCAAATATTTTAGGTAAATTTCCTATGACGTTTGTTCATCAAATGCACATAAGAAAGCGATATCCGTGCGTTGGGCAAACTTGTAAATCGTATGAGCACAGCGTTATAGGT
>CAXSEB010000181.1:0-403 GCA_964235805.1 uncultured Chitinophagaceae bacterium
ACCGACTTTATATCTTCCAACTTCTCAAAAAGATTCAACCAAAAGAGAGTACCCGGCGCAGGTTCGTGACGATATCGTAAAGCAAATTATTTCATTCCGTTCAAAATTTCAGAATTATAAATCGTATGCTAATGCTACTTTCGATAGCATGTTTACAAAAGAAGAATTAAAGGGCGCTCAAAAACTACAGGCGAATTACTTTAGTAACAGCCTGTTGAAAAATAACGGGAATGGAAAGTTTGAGATGATACCCTTGCCAATTGCTTTGCAGTATTCTTGTATAAACGGGATGGTTGCAGAAGACTTTGATAATGATGGAAATGAGGATTTGGTTATAACCGGTAATGATTATGGAACAGAAGTTAGTGTGGGAAGATATGATGCATGCAATGGTGCTTTTTTA
>CAXSEB010000181.1:413-5229 GCA_964235805.1 uncultured Chitinophagaceae bacterium
TTAAAGGGAGATGGGCATGGCAAATTTTTAGCCAAAACTATTTTACAAAGCGGCATATTTATCCCGGGTAACGGAAAGGCCTTGGTTAAATTACGGGGCAATAATGGCAAATGTCTATTGGCAGCAAGTGAGAATAAAGGGCCATTAAAAATATATAAGTTGAAGTCGTATAATAAAACAATTCCACTAAAACCGTTAGATGTAAGTGCAGTTATCTCTTTTAAAGATAAGCGCAAAACAAAAAAAGAGATTGGCTATGGAAGTTCTTTTATGTCACAATCCGGCCGTTTTTTAAATGTTGACAGCAATGTTGTATCAATAGAAATAAAAAACAGCAAAGGCGAAATTCGCAAAGTGAATGTGCAGTAACGTTTAGTTTTTTTATCGATGCCCAGAACAATTAGTTTAAGAACAGCGTGCTTCAGTGTAATAGTTCTTCTTCTTTCTTTGTCATTTTCAACTTTTATATCTTCCTGTAAAACTGATGAACGCAACAGCACATATCAGCAGGTTTCATTACAAAGTATTGAAAGCGGCAAATCATTAGCAAAAAAATACTGCCAGTCTTGTCACATGTTGCCAGTTCCATCTTTGCTTGATTCAAAAAGCTGGATGACAGGCGTTTTACCTCAAATGGGCCCGCGGCTTGGTATTTTTAAATTTGGATTTCAAAATTATCCTTCTTACAAGCATGATAAGTTTCTTGATCCGGGCTTTTATCCTTCCCGTCCTTTACTAAGTGAGGATGATTGGCAGGATATTGTAGCCTATTTTGTTGCCACTTCGCCTGACTCATTACCGGCGCAACGAAGACAACATTATATTAAAACAGGGTTATCACTTTTTAAGGTTGAAACGCCTGCCGGATATTATGAAAACGCCGCAACCTCTTATGTAAAAATCGTTGCGTATGATTCTTTAAGTCCAATAATTGTGAGTGATGCGGTTAACGAAAAAACGTATTTCATTAACAGCAAACTGCAAGCAATAGATTCAGTAAAAATTCGTGGCAGTGTTGT
Source organism: uncultured Chitinophagaceae bacterium (assembly GCA_964235805.1). Classification (GTDB taxonomy): domain Bacteria; phylum Bacteroidota; class Bacteroidia; order Chitinophagales; family Chitinophagaceae; genus Ginsengibacter. The sequence goes on from CAXSEB010000181.1 coordinate 1,433, forward strand.
AGGAATTGATTTTTTGAATGACAAGATGCTTGCCTGTAACATTGGTATGCTCAATCCTAACAATGGAAAATTCGGGAAGGTGCAGATTTTAGAGCGCAATCATAAAGGCAAAGTTGTTTTAGATACAATTTCAGTTATCGATAGTTTACAACGGCCTGTTCAAATAACTTCTGTAGATCTAAACAATGACGGAAAGAAAGATATTCTCGAATGTGAATTTGGGTTTCTTACAGGCAACTTATCATGGATGGAAAATGTCGGCGAGACAAAATACAAACGGCATGTGCTAAGAGCGTTGCCAGGAGCTGTTTCAGCTTATGTCAATGATTATAATCATGACGGGCTTCCTGATATATGGGCACTATTTGCACAGGGGGAAGAAGGGGTTTTTTTGTTTACAAACAAAGGCAATGGTAATTTTGATCAGCAAGAGGTTTTGCGTTTTCCTTCTGTATATGGTTCTTCTTCTTTTGAACTGGCAGACTTTAATAAAGACGGTTATCCCGATATTTTGTACACCTGCGGCGATAATGCAGATTATTCCCTCGTTTTAAAACCGTATCACGGAGTGTATATTTTTTTAAATGATAGAACAAATCATTTTGTACAGAAATATTTTTTCCCAATAAATGGATGTTATAAAGCGATGGCAAGAGACTTTGACAATGACGGCGATCTTGATATTGCAACCATCTCTTTTTTTGCTGACTATTCACATCAGCCTGAGGAAGGTTTTGTTTACCTGGAGAATTCCGGAAATCTTAATTTTATGCCTTATAGTATTAAAGAGGCTACATCAGGCAGATGGCTCGTTATGGATGCCGGGGATATAGACAGAGACGGGAAAACAGACATTATACTCGGCAATTTTTCAATAAAGCCGGCTATAAATAAATCTAACAGTAACTGGTTAAAATCTCCTCCTTTTTTGATTCTAAAAAATACCGGCAAATAAAAATTCACAAATTTTTGTAATAATAAATATTATCGTATCTATACTTTTTGTGATATTGAGACTTAATATAAACATGATGTTTAAACGACCTGTTGCTTTTATTAATGTGGTAATTGCCTTAATAATTTGCATGCTTACTTCTGTACAAGTAAAGTCGCAGCCGGTTCCTTCTTTTACAATGCAGCTTACTAATGGTAAAACTTTTTCTAATAAGAACTTATCACATACCAGGCCTTTGATTCTTATTTATTTTGCGCCGGATTGCGAGCATTGCCAACTGTTAATGGATGCAATCTTTAAGAAATTTTCAAAGTTTAAAACCGCCCAATTTATTATGGTTACTTTTAAACCTATAAATGAAGTTGCTGAATTTGAAAATCACTATCAGATTAAAAAGTATAAAAACATCACCACTGGTACGGAAGTTCCCATATTTTTATTTAGAAAATATTACCAGGTAGATAATACGCCGTTTACAGCACTTTATGATAAAAAAGGAAATTTGGTGGTATCTTATAAAAAAGAAACGCCTGTAGATGATCTGTTAAAACACCTGGATCAGCTTAAATAAATCTTCGGTAATACTTATGAGATTTTTATTTTTATGTTTACTTGTGTTACAACTTATTTATGGTTGTAACACAACGCATACTGCAGATCAAAAAGTTCTAACGGATCAAAAAATTATCTATAAAAATGTAAACCAGCTAACTGATGTAATTATTTATGATGTTTTTTCTCCGCCGGTGTCCAGCCGCATCTATTCTTATACGGCTTTAGCATTTTACGAAGCAGTTCGTTTTAATAAGCCTGGCTATTATTCTATTACCCAGAGATTACATGGATTTCCGCAAATGCCTTTGCCCGAAAAGGGGAAAAATTATAATTATCTATTGGCAGCAACCAAAGCTTTTTTTACTGTAGCAGAAAAAATTACTTTTTCAAAAGATACACTTATAAATTATGAAACCAACGTTTACAACAATTTTCATGCGGTACTGGATACAGGAACTTATAACCGTTCCATGGCGTTTGGTGAATCTGTTGGTAATAGAATACTCGAGAGGACAAAGGTTGATAAATACAAAGAGACCCGTGGAATGGCTAAATTTTTAGGCAGCAATGAAGCTGGTAAATGGCGTCCCACACCACCTGACTACCGGGATGCGGCTGAACCGAATTGGAGCATGGTAATGCCTCTTGCCGTTGATTCTGCATCTCAAATCTCTTGCCCCAGGCCACCTGAATATGACACCACAAAAAACAGCACTTTCTTTAAAAACGTAACCGAAGTATATACTATAAATAAAACGCTTACTGATAGTCAAAAAACTATAGCAACGTATTGGGATGATAATCCTTTTGTTACCGAACACTCTGGGCATTTAATGTTTGGTAATAAAAAAGTAACACCTGTGGGCCACTGGATTGGCATTACAACACTTGCCTGCCAGATGAAAAACATTGATGCCGTTGAAGCTGCGAAGACATACGCACTTACCACAGTGGCTATGTACGATGTAATAATAACCTGTTGGAAAGAAAAATTCCGTAGCCAGGTAATACGCCCTATAACGGTTATAAATGAAAACATAGATCGTTACTGGCAACCCTTTTTACAAACTCCGCCTTTCCCTGAACACAGCAGCGGGCATAGCGGGATATCTGCGGCGGCTGCAACAATACTTACTAAACGCTTTGGTGATAATTTTGCTTTTTTAGACACAACAGAAAAGCCATACATAGGAATGGTACGTAATTTTAAATCGTTTTACCAGGCTTCTCAGGAAGCTTCTATAAGCCGTGTGTATGGGGGAATACATTATCGCAGCGGCATAAACGCAGGTGCTATCCAGGGCAGGGATATAGGCGAGTATGTTTATAATAAGCTTAGTGCAAAAGATAATCTTTAGTAGGTAACAGCGTTTTCCTTCATCAATTGCTATGTCTTTATCTATCTTAATCCCGGCTTATAAAAGGGATAAAATGTACTATACTTTGATAATAAAGTATCAGTTTTCTTTATACCTCCCAAGTATATTTGATTGTTTAAATACAACAACAGATTTCATTTAATCTTCTAACCTAAACTAATCACGATGCTTGCAAAAAAGTCCCTATTGCGGATATTTTTATCAGCGAATTTCCTTTTATTTATTAATGTGCTTTGGGCACAACAAAAAACAGTATCCGGAACAATTACAGATGAAAAGTCCCAGCCAGTGGCCGGAGCAACGGTTACTGCAAGAGGAACTAAGATAGCAACTCAAACAAGTTCCGATGGAAACTTTTCACTTTCGGTTCCAAACGGAACCTCCAGGTTAACGGTAACATCTGTAGGTTTTGAGTCGATGGATGTGCCAATTAACGGTCAAACAAATATCCCTGTTTCATTGAGAGCATCAACATCCAGGCTGAATGAAGTAGTGGTGGTTGGATACGGCACTCAAAGAAGAAAAGATTTAACCGGTTCCACCAGCAGCGTAACTGCAGCAGCAATTGAAAAAGTTCCGGTTGTTTCTGCAACGCAGGCATTGCAGGGACGTGCATCAGGCGTACAAATCATTAACAATGACGCAGCTCCCGGGGGTAATATAAGCATATTGATAAGAGGTATTGGCAGCCTTGCCAGCGGGGGTAACGATCCTTTATATGTTGTGGATGGCTTTCCTACAACCGGCGGTATTAACAACATAAATCCGAATGAAATCGCTTCTATAGATGTGTTGAAAGATGCTTCTGCAACTGCTATTTACGGTATTCGTGCGGCCAACGGAGTGGTGATTATTACTACCAAGAAAGGTTTAAAAAATCGTACGCAAATTTCTTTCGATATGTATGA
>CAXSEB010000182.1:0-5195 GCA_964235805.1 uncultured Chitinophagaceae bacterium
CATTTCCATCGATAAAAAAACCTCCTGTATAGCGTTAGAAGCCTTTACTTTTAAATTATTACAGCAATTCCGGTTGTAATTAAGCAGTTCGGTAATTACTTCATCAACTAATTCATCCTTATCTGAAAACGACTGGTAAATTGTTTTCTTTGAAATGCCAAGCTGATTTGCAATTTCATCCATGGTTATGGATTTTATTCCATAACGCTTAAACAACTCGTCCGCTTTTTGCTTTATTCGTTCTTTAACATCCATTGACGCAGGCAAAACTAAGGAAACTTTTTAATAAACTAAAGTTTCCAGTTTGTTTTTTCGCATTTCTTTTAATGTCTATTAGTTACAGGCAACAATTAACTTTGGCTCATAAATCTTTATTATGGAAAAATCATTACGTTATCAAAAACTCATTCAATATTTTATACAGGGCCTTATTATTCTTGCACCGGTCTCAATAACCATGTATATTATCTATGTTGTTTTTGATAAAATTGACGGCATATTGCGGCCGCTAACTTATATACCCGGTATAGGATTTATATTAATAGTGCTTTTTATTTTACTGGTGGGATACTTAAGTACTTTCTTCCTGATGAGCAGGTTACTCTCGCTCATTGACAGGTTGCTTGAAAAAACTCCCGGTATAAAATTATTTTATTCTTTTATTAAAGATTTCTTTGAGGCTTTTGCTGGTAATAAAAAGAAGTTTACAAAAGGTGTATTGGCCAATATTGAAAATAACGATGTATGGCGGGTTGGCTTTATAACACAGGAAGATATGACTAAATTTTCTTTGGAAGATTTTGCAGCAGTTTATGTACCTATGGCATATTCTGTAGCAGGTAATGTATATATAATACCAAAGAACAGGATAAGGCCCATTACAAATATCAGTGCAGCACAAACCATGAAATTTGCAGTAAGCGGCGGAGTTACAGATGTTACGGAAGAAATTTATAAACATGAAAAAGTTTAAGATAATAGCTTAATTGATTGCTAATGCAGCTGATTAAAAAAACTTTGTTTTGTTTTACGTTGTTGATGTTGCAGAGTAATTGCTATTGCTGGGGTTTTTTTGCGCATAAGAAAATTAATTATTACGCCGTTTTTTTGTTGCCACCGCAAATGCTGGTTTTGTATAAACCTAACATTGATTTTTTAAGTGAGCATGCTGTGGATCCTGACAAAAGAAGATATGCAGTTGCACAGGAAGGGCCAAGGCATTACATAGATATAGATCATTACGGAAGCTATCCATATAATGACCTGCCGCGTAAATGGAATGATGCAGTTACCAAATTTGGTGAAGACTCTTTGTATGCATATGGCATTGTACCATGGCATATACAAACTATGCTGGTAAGGTTAACTAATGCTTTTAAAGAAAAAGATTTTGTCAAAATAATGAAGAACAGCGCCGAGATAGGGCATTACATCGCTGATGCCCATGTGCCTCTGCATGCCAATACAAATCACAACGGCCAGTACACAAATCAAAAAGGTATTCATGGCTTTTGGGAAAGCCGGGTTCCTGAATTGCTTGCAGATAAAGAGTTTGATTTCTTTATTGGTAAAGCGGTGTACCTCAAAAATCCTGGTGAATATGCCTGGGCCAGAATTTTAGAAAGCGGAAAGGCGGCCGATTCAGTTCTAAAGTTTGAGAGAGAACTAACACTACAATTTCCTGCTGATAAAAAATATGCTTTTGAAAAACGAAACAACATAGTCATTCGTCAGTATTCTTCTGCTTTTACTATCGCATTTAATAAAAAATTAAATGGCATGGTTGAACGTCGCATGAGGCAGGCTATAGCAAGCGTAGCTTCATTCTGGTATACCGCATGGGTAAACGCAGGCCAGCCAGATCTTTCAAAAGTTGCGCATGAAACATTTTCAGAAAGTGACTTAAAGGAATTTGAAAACTTAAATGAGCAATGGAGAAACGCAGTAAAGACTGAAAGGGAGCACGAGTAATGTGTAAATACTTAAAATAGCTATTCGTTACATTTGCGTGCAAATTTTAAAAGATGAATGATCAAGATTTCGCTTTAAAAGCTTTTACTACACATAACTTCAACGCAGGTCCATCTATACTACCAAAACAAGTTTTTGAGCAAGCTTCAAATGCAATCCTGAATTTTAATAACACTGGTTTGTCTATTCTTGAATTAGGCCACCGTACGTCGTTGTTCCAGGAGGTAATGGATGAAGCCAGGGCTTTGGCAAAAGACCTTATGAGATTAGATGACGATCATGAAGTACTTTTTCTACATGGAGGTGCATCAACTCAATTTATGCAGGTTCCAATGAATATCCTAAACGATAATGAAACTGCTGCTTATGCTGAAACCGGCATCTGGGCTGATAAAGCAATTAAAGAAGCAAAGTTGTTCGGCAGTGTTGATATTGTTTGCAGTTCCAGGGAATCTAACTTTAAATATATACCAAAAGATTTTGAGGTACCCGCTGATGCAAAATATTTTCACATCACTACAAATAATACAATACATGGAACGCAGTGGCAGCATATACCTTCAGTAAACATACCGCATGTGGCCGACATGAGCAGTGATATTTTAAGCCGTGTTATTGATTTCAATTCCTTTGATATAATCTATGCAGGCGCACAAAAAAACGTTGGTGCTGCGGGCGTAAACCTTGTGGTGATTAACAAAAATATTCTTGGAAATACCAGGCGGCCAATCCCTACAATCATGGATTACCGTAACCACATCAGAGAAGGAAGCATGTTAAACACTCCACCTGTTTTCGCAGTATATGTGTGTCTTCTTACATTGCGATGGCTGAAAGAACAAGGCGGAGTAAGCGCTATAGAAATACTGAACAACGAAAAAGCCGCCTTACTGTATAAAGAAATTGATGAGAACCCGCTTTTTACAGGCAATGTTGCAAAAGAAGACCGGAGTAAAATGAATGTATGCTTTGTGATAAATAACAAAGACCTGGAAGAAAATTTTTTATCGTTTACCAAACAACATGGCATTGTAGGCATAAAAGGGCATAGAACATCAGGAGGCTTTAGAGCATCGCTATATAACGCTTTACCGTTAAGCAGTGTTGAAGTACTGGTTGATTTAATGAGACACTTTGCAGAAAAACATAGCTTCTTTTCTTGATCTTAATAAACAAAAGGTTTAATTGGTTTAGCAGTATGCTAAAAAAATAAGAACGTGTTGATCTAACTTCTGCGCAATCCACGCAAGCAGTTGTTATCCTACCAGTACATAAATATCTTTCGCAAACAGGCTCTCTTTCTCATGCAATTGCTTTGGAAAGAACAATGTGACAAGTTATTTTTAGAAATAGATTTATGGTTATTTTTAGTCATATTTACAATTACTAAATTTTACGATTGCATGCAAAACAGACGCACATTCTTGAAACATACTGGTACATATGCGCTTGGTACAATGTTGTTACCATCTCTTGAAGTATCAAAACATAAAATCAAAAACCCGGGCATTCAATTATACACAGTAAGAGATGAAATGCTAAAAGATGCGACCGGAACATTAAAAATATTAGCCAGTTTAGGCATCAAACAAATTGAATCAGCCGGCAGCGACAAAGGCTACTATTATGGCCTTAAGCCAAAAGAAATGAAACAGGTTTGTGCTGACCTTGGAATGACTTTAAGAAGCGGTCATGTGCAGATAAATGATAAATGGCAGCAAACCATCAATGATGCAGTTGAAACAGGACAGGAGTACATGATTTGCTCCAGAATTGACTTTAAAGGGCAAACAATTGATAATTACAAAAGAGTAGCAGCTATATTTAATAAATCAGGTGAAGATTGTAACAAAGTAAATATCAAATTTGGCTATCATAATCATTCGTCTGAATTTGATGAGGAAAACGGTAAGGTTTTATACGATGTTCTTATGGAAAATACCGATCCTTTGCTGGTACATATGGAGCTTGACCTCGGGTGGGTAATTGCATCCGGAAAAAACCCTGTTGATTATTTTAATAGATATCCGGGGCGCTTTCCTTTGTGGCATTTAAAAGATATGGACCTGCTAAAAAAACATAGCGTTGAGTTTGGCAAAGGTGGCCTCAATATTAAACAGATGTTTGCCAATAGTAATAAATCAGGAATGAAATATTTTTTTATAGAGCAGGAAGAATATGCTAACAACCCAATTGAAAGCATGGATATCAATCTTAAGTATCTTAAAAAATTAAAAGCATAACGATTGTTTATTGAAGTATACCTTTTTAATCGTACCATCCGGTGTAGGTTTTATTTTTAAGAGTATTATAATTGGACACTAAAATAATTGCGACTATGAAATTTCAATTGCTTGCTGCATTATTACTTAGCGGCTTATTTACAATTACCCAGAACAATACAGTTGGAATTTTTAGCAACAATGCTGACATTGGAAAGCCAAAACTAAAAGGGAATGCAAGCTATAATAGTGCTGATGATAGTTACAACATAAAGGGAAGTGGTTACAATATCTGGTTTAACCGGGATGAATTTAATTATGCCTACAATAAACTCAGGGGTGATTTTATATTAACCGCCAACGTAAAACTAATTGGCGAAGGCAAAGATCCTCATCGTAAAATTGGCTGGATGATCCGTGGAAATGATCAGGAAGATGCTGCGCATGTAAGCGCTGTTTTACATGGTGACGGTTTAACTGTTTTGCAATGGCGTAGCTTACGTGGAGCATACATGAGAGATCCGGAGGATGAAATATTTTCACCAAAAAAGAATGTGCAAATTATTCAACTGGAGCGGATAGGCAAAACTTACATAATGCGTGCAGCCAATCCTGGCGAGCCTTTGCAGGAAGTAGGTCGCACAAATACGGTCGCTCTTCCAGACGAAGTGCTTGCAGGTTTGTTTGTCAGCAGCCATAATTCCGATGTGCTTGAGCAAGGTGTAGCATGGAATGTTCGTATTGAAAAAACGGTGCCTGACACTTATAACGGTTATAAAGACGGATACCTTTCCAGCCGCCTTGAAATTATTAACCTGGCTGATGATAAAAGAAAAATTATCCATGAAGATTCAGTAAGGTTTGAAGCACCGAACTGGATGCCTGACGGAAAAAGATTATTGTTTAATCAGGGCGGACACATTTACACTATACCGGCTGAAGGAGGCACTCCCCAAATTTTAAACACCGGGGCTGCTAACAAGAACAACAATGATCATGTTA
>CAXSEB010000183.1:0-5181 GCA_964235805.1 uncultured Chitinophagaceae bacterium
CCAGTTGTAAAGATGCATTTGCCAGGTGCTCATCTGCGGGCAATGCATCAAAAGGCAAGCTCCAGTCACGGTTGAACTCAACGTTTCTCAGGCGCTCCAATGGTTTAAATCTTTGCTGCACAAACTCATAGCCTGCATTCATTTGCAAGGTCAGCCCTTGTTTAATTGATCTTAAAACATTCACTTCATTTGCATATTGAATTTTTGTTGCAACACCCTTATCATTTCTTTTGTCTTTTTCTGAGAAGGTATTAACGTCATAATTACTTATTGCCAGCTCTGCTTTTATAAAAGATCTTTCAGAGATGGCATATTCTGCAGCTGTACTTATTAACTGTTGCTTTTTTGGTGTAATTAAGAGAATTACCGGCTCCCAATCTCCCTGCTTTAACCCGTTAACGTCAGGCTGTAACCATTGAAATACTTTGCCATTTGCGTTACCCGTAACCTGTGTATAGTTCCCTTTGCCGGCACCTACAAATAAAAATGACAGGTTATATAAAACATCAGACTTTACGTTTGAATAAACATAGACGGAATCATGCTTGCCTGCATTATAAACCGTATCTATTCTTTTGTACAATATTTTGTTTACCGAGAAAGTGTCTTTCACGGCATCTTCATAACGGGCACTATCAAGGTTATCGCCGATGGTGGAAAGAAACTGCTTTTGCTTAGCATCCAGCTCCTGGTTTATTGAAGAATTTTTTGCATCAACATTAGAGAAGGCGCCAATGCTAAGCCGTAGCCTGTTATTTACCTGTATCTCATCATTGGCATAAAGAAGAGAGGTAAGATAGTTCCTGTCAGCATATTCAAATTCAACCTGTATCCTGCTGTCTTTTGTAATAAGCCGCTTTGAGGTAAAGGTTAATTCGGCAGTGTTATAGTTTATGATATAATCCTGGTCATCACCACGGCTAAGCAATTCACCATCAATAAAAACCCTTTCTGTGTTGGCAAGTACAGTAAAGAATAACTCATTGCTTGCGCCATATAACCTGTACGGGCCCTGGTTTCCTTCTAAGGGAATAATAGTGTTTCTTATAAATTTACCTTTGGCAATAGCGCCGCTTACCAACAGTGAATTTTTAATATTGTCATTGATCTTGTTATCGGTTACAAAAGATGCACCCTGCAAACGCTTGTAAAAGTTAAGAAAGTAGTTGCGGCTTTGCCTTATATCTATATCACCAAAATTAGCCTGCCAACCGTGCTTTTTTATTTGCATGTAAACCCTGTCGAAGTCGCGGATATCCTGGGTATTGCCTTCCGGTTGTATAGGTATATTGTTATCGCTGATGGCAGCACTAAGTTCAAGACTATCGCCTATAAACCCGTTAAGTTGCAGGTTAAGGCTTGAGTTTACTACAGCATCCTGGTTGTTGCCAAAGGCGATGCCGCGGCCAAAGCTTCCGCTGTAATTAATGTTTCCGAAATCGAATATTTTTGCATTTTGAGCTTTATTCGGATTGTAAACAAATGGCTCTTTAGCAAAATTAAATCTTATGCTGTCATAGTTAAATCGTTTGGTTACCGCGTTAAGTTTGTAAGGAAACGTTCGGTACATGATAAGCACAGAATCCGCCACAAGCTTCTCCTTCCATAATATTGATGCATTAACAGGATCAAGCTCATATTTACCGGGAGAGATGCCGCCGATAAAAAAAGTATTAGGTACAACGCTTAATGTATCAAACGTTACATGGCTCGGTTTGGTTGAAATATACTTTTTACGCAGGTTGCTAACAGGCGATGGTTTTTGCGCCAGGATACACTGGGATAGGGATATTAGCAGTAAAATTAGATGTAAGCGAAGCAGCTTCAAAAACGTTGTGGTTAATTGTACTTAAAATTAAGTTTTATTGCGCAGGAGACAAGAGCTCCGACACGGCAGCTGGGATGAAAGTTATTTTCTGTATAATTCGGTTTGAGTGTTATATTTATGTGTTAGGCAAGATTAAATCGCCATCAAATGCTATTACTCTTATTATTATTAAGAATTTATGATTCCAAGAATATTTGTAAGTTCAACTTATTATGATTTAAAACATGTGCGAGAGAGGTTAGAGTCATTTATCAATAACTATGGGTTTGAACCTGTTTTATTTGAAAGTGATAAAGTTACTTATCAGCATGGAAGACCAATTGACCAATCAGCTTATTACGAAGTTGGTTTATGTCACATAATGGTGTTAATAATTGGCGGGAGATATGGTTCACAAACTTCAGTAGATAATTTGACTGTTGATAGAGAGAAGTATGACGAAGAATTCATTTCAATAACCCGGCGAGAATTCGAAACAGCGGTGCAAAAAAATATTCCCATCTTAATTTTCATAGACAAAAACGTTAATTCCGATTATGAGACTTATAAAGAGAATCAAGGCTTTTTTGATAGTGAGTCTCCTGACACAATAGTTAGTAAGAGAAAATTTAAATTTGCACATGTAGACCATACTAACGTTTTCAAATTCATGGACCTTGTAAGGGGCCGTCCGATTAAAACTTTTGAAAAAGTAGAAGAAATTGAAATTTATTTGAAAGCTCAATTTTCTGGACTCTTTTATTTATATCTTGAATCTTTAAAAAGGAAAGCTGAGGATAATAAGATTTTGAACACGATTTCAGAATTGAATAATATTACTTTGAGAATGAACGAAATGTTAAACTCTGTTGGAAAAGAAATTTTGGGAAAGGATGAGAAAGAGTACAAGAAAGTTATAGATAATCAACTTTCTATTTTGTTTGATTTCTTTTGTGACAATTTTTTTTCTTTAACGGCGTTTGTAAACACCTTTTCTGAGGAAGAATTGAACAAAATTGATATAGTTCAAATAGCAAGAATATTGTACTTTAAATCTTTAAAGATTTCTATTCCGACTTTGCCAAAATGGAAGGATTTCGAAGAATACAAAAAATTCGCATATGAAACTGATAATGCGATATTAAATCCAATACGTATTGAACTTACAACACTTAATAAAAAACTTGTTTTAAAAAAATTTGATTATAGGGTATTAAACACTGAATTAAAACAAAAGGTATTACCCTTTATTAGAAATGAAGCGGATGAAAATGAGTTAATTAGAAGAATAGCTGAAAAAATTGAATACTTGTTATGTGAATTACCTTTTTAGTTCCCCCTCATTGCGGTGCAAGCTTCCTCTTCTGCCTAATTAAAGCAAACACATATACTTGATCCAAACATAAGAACATCAGTCTTCTCCACAAAAAAGACCACTTCCCTAGTGGTCTTCATACAATACAAGATTACATCTAACTAAGCAGCTATGCGGCTTACAACATCGCTATAAACTATCTGCTCTTTGCGGGCAACTACTACAATTCTGCAATAGTACTTCACACCCGGTGTTAAGTTTTTTAGTATACAGGTGCTTTTGCTGCAAGGCCGGCTTTGCCAGTGGTCCTGCATCATTTCAGCTTCGGTAGCATATTGGTGAAGGTAAACAAGAGCCTGCGCTTCACGTTTGCCTTTGCTTATTAATGAGCCGGAGTTATTGCCTGCTTTTAGTACCGGCGCCAATGGCTTGCTTACAGGGGGCGCTGGGGAAGGTGCTTTTGCCACCCGGAAACCTGATGACATAGCAATTGCTATATCGTTGTTACTGTTAAGCAATACATAAAGCCCCCATGTATGCAAAGCATTTAGCAACACCTGGCGTGCCTGGTTTTTTACGGCAATTTTTTGACGGTCACCGTCTGCAGAAGCACTTAAAGCAGCAAAAAATGTAGCAAGCATTGCAGTTACATCAACTACCGGGGGAGCAGGTGTTGTAAAATTTTCATTATCCGTCATGGCTGCAGTTATCTGCGATCCACGAACGCCTAGTGAAGCATCGGGTAGCTTATTAAACCCATTGGTTAACTTTAAGTTCATAAAAAAGAAATTAAAATTGTTACTTCCGCCAAAATCGGGGATTGATGATAAAACAGCGGGAACATCGGGTTTATTGCATAGCTATAAAAACAACAGGCAGTGAAATTGTTTAGAAACACGTACTTACACTCATCTTTAATTTTTCTATTAAATATAATCACCTAAAGGTTATAGATATGTAATATTGGGAAGAGACCGGTTTTTACCAAGAAGTTTTAAAATATTTTTAAGAAGAGGATGAACTTTCGCAGAAAGTGTATGGATTCGTTAAAAGGAAAGGTCAAAATCTTATAAGAAAAAATAATGGTCTTATAAAAAACAGCCAAAAATCTTATAAGAAAACGCAACGGTTTTATAACCCAATGGCAAATTTTTATAAGAAAAGCAAAGACCTTATAGAGAAAAAACAAAAAATTTATAAGCAGAAGTTAAAAATTTATGAGCAAAAGTGAAAGACTTATAAACTGAAGCAAAACACTTATAAGCATTAGAGAAAGACTTTTAAAAAAAAGCAAACATTTGTAAGAGGTCGGGTTTGTTCATTAACTGTTTGTATCCGATTTGATGATACACGGTACACAATCAATCTTGAAAACTTGAAAAATAAGGAAGAAGCTTAAAAACATATATTTATGTGTTGATGGCAACCGCAACCCTGCATTCAAATTTTTAAGGTATAAAACAAATAATGACAGACGATATTAATCAATCGATACCAAGCGCATACTTTCACATTGCTAAAGCAACAAAAGAAAATGGCTTTTCAATGCCTTCCGACATATTAGCCTGTTCTTTATTACGCACACTTGCAGCATCAAAACCAGCGGGTAAATTTCTTGAACTTGGAACAGGAACAGGGCTTTCAACCTCGTGGATACTCGATGGAATGGACAGCGATTCAACTATTATTTCATTTGACAATGATGAAACCCTTTTACAAATTGCCCACACGTTTCTTGGAAGAGACAAACGATTAAATTTAATTCTCTCTGACGGTGAACAATGGGTTAAAAACAACTTAGCCCAAAAGTTTGATTATGTTTTTGCAGATACGTGGCATGGCAAGTACCTTCTTTTGGAGGCAGTTTTAGAGATGGTAAATAAAGGAGGTTTTTATATTGTAGACGATATGCTTCCACAACCAAACTGGCCTGATGGGCATCACGAAAAAGCAATCAACTTTGTAAAATACTTAGAAAGTAGAAGTGATTTTGTTATAACAAAACAACATTGGGCTACAGGAATAATCATTGCTGTTAAAAAATAATCTACAGGTATTG
>CAXSEB010000184.1:0-5154 GCA_964235805.1 uncultured Chitinophagaceae bacterium
AGCTTTTAATGTGAATTGGAAAGATAATATAAAAGCTTTAGATTTTATAACTATTGAATTTTTATTTTATCCGATTAAGATTATTTGAATTAATTTTCTGGATTTTATGCAACAACGCACGTCCTTGACTATATATTGTTTTGAAAACATATAAAATGAAACTCTTTATAATCCGGTATACTAAAATTGTTTTTATTTATTTCAGATTACATATACTGTTTGATTTTTTTTCGGGGCTATTTCTAAATCTTTTCTATCTAAGTAAATTTTCGTTATGGGCAAATAAACAAAAAAAAATAGCTTATAACGACTTTCCCAGTAAATGGTCTTATGATAAAAGATACCCTTTATACGAAACAATTATCAAAAATGAATCACTTTCAAATACGGTCATTAATTACCTGGAATTTGGAGTGGCTGATGGACATTCATTTCGTTGGTTTGTGCAACAGAATAGTAATCCATTGAGTAAATTCTACGGTTTTGATACGTTCACAGGGTTACCTGAAGATTTTGGAGTTTATAAAAAAGGAAAGTTCAACACCAATAATAAAGTTCCAGAAATCAGTGATGAAAGAGTAAACTTCTATCAGGGTCTGTTTCAACAAACCGTTCCAGGATTTTTATTAGACCTAAATAATAAAAACAGAAATGTTATAATGTTGGATGCTGATTTGTATTCTGCCACTTTGTATGCTCTATCCAGCTTAGCACCTTTTTTAAAAAAAGATGATATAATCTTTTTTGATGAATTTGCTGTTCCCACTCATGAGTTTAAGGCTTATCACGACTTTATGCAAGCATACTATTTAGAGTTTGAATTGATAGGTGCTGCTAATAATTTTTATTTTGTTGCATTCAAAGTAAAATAAAAGGAATTGATTACTCTTTGCAGTTTCCTTTGATTATGTGGCACAATCACCTGAGTTGATATAATGACTTAATTCCGTGATTAGTATAATTAAAATATGTTTGCTACAGAACAACAGTATTTCTTTACCAATGAGATTCACTTATTAAAAAGTAAGCATGTTAATGCAACAAACTATGCGTTGGTTTGGGCCGGATGACCCTGTAAGTCTACCTGATTTGAAACAGGCTGGCTGCGATGGTGTGGTTACCGCATTACATCATATACCAAACGGTGATGTCTGGAGTGTACAGGAAATACAGAATAGAAAAGCATTGGTGGAAACGGCTGCTTTAAAATGGGCGGTGGTTGAAAGCGTGCCTGTACACGAGTCAATTAAAACACAAGCAAAAAATTTTGAATACTATATTGATAATTACAAACGGTCCCTGCAAAATTTGTCAGCCTGCAATATCAATATTGTTACTTATAACTTTATGCCTGTATTAGATTGGACAAGAACGGATTTAAGTTATACAGTTGCAGATGGCAGTAAGGCGCTGCGATTTGAAAAAGCCGCTTTCATTGCTTTTGATGTTTTTATGTTACAGAGAAAAAACGCAGCAAGCGACTATACATCCGTGGAATTAAAAAGAGCCGAGCAACGGTTTTTGAAAATGAGCGAGAATGAAAAAATTCAATTGCAAAAAAATATCATCGCGGGTTTGCCGGGAAGTAAAGAAAGCTTTACGCTTAAAGAATTTCAATCAGCATTGGATGCCTATTCAAACATTGATGAAGAAAAGCTAAGACAGCACTTAATATATTTTTTGCAGCATATAATTCCCGTGGCTGAAGAAGCTGGTATAAAGATGGTTATCCATCCTGACGATCCGCCATATTCAATTTTAGGTTTACCAAGAGTTGTAAGTACAGCAGACGATCTTGAAACATTGTTTGAAGCTGTGCCCTCTTTAAGTAATGGCGTTTGTTTCTGTACCGGTTCGTTTGGGGTAAGAAGTGATAATAATTTGGCAACTATGGTTAACCAGTTTGCAGAAAGAATTAATTTTATTCACTTACGGAGCACCCGGCGAAATAGTTACGGTGATTTTTATGAAGACAATCACCTTGAAGGTGATGTTGATATGTATGCTGTGGTAAAAGAACTTATTAAAATAATAAAACAAAGGAATATCTCAATACCAATGCGGCCTGATCATGGGCACCAGATGCTTGATGATCTTAAAAAGAAAACTAATCCTGGTTATTCGGCAATCGGAAGATTGAGGGGACTTGCAGAATTAAGAGGCTTAGAATTGGGTATAAGTAAAAGTTTACGAGTTTAATAAGATCACAGGCTATTATCATACGCTTTCTGGCTATGCACTTAACAAAAAGGTAGTTTCAATATATTGTTATTCTTAAATGATCGGGTGGAAAATTGACAAATCATGAAGAGTTTCTTAAGCAAAAACTTTCTACTGTATACTAAAACATCAAAACAACTGTATCATTCGTATGCAAAAGATTTGCCTGTTATAGATTATCATTGCCACTTACCTGCAGAACAGATTGCCAATGACATCAACTTTGAAAATCCTACACAAATATGGCTAAATGGAGATCATTATAAATGGAGATTAATGCGCACTAACGGCGTGGATGAATCTTATTGCACTGGTGACAAAAGCGATTATCAAAAATTTGAAAAGTGGGCCAATACAGTGCCATATACACTACGCAATCCGCTTTATCACTGGACTCATCTTGAATTACAGCGATACTTTGATGTACACGAAATTTTAAATAAAGACAATGCAAAAAGTATTTATGATAAGTGCTCGCAAAAATTGCAAACAAAAAAATATTCCGTTCGTAATTTATTACGCATGATGAAGGTACAAGTAGTTTGTACAACAGATGACCCGGTAGACAGCCTCGAGCATCATAGAAAATTGAAAGAAGATGAGTTTGAAATAAAAATTCTCCCTGCTTTTCGTCCTGATAAGGCAATGAATGTTGATGATCCAAATCAATTCAATAATTACATTTCAAAAGTGGAAGTAGCGTGCAGCAAACATGTAGAAACTTTTACAGATTACATAGATGCTCTAAAAATGCGCCATGACTTTTTTGCAACAATGGGTTGTGCAGTTTCGGATCGGGGTTTGGAACAGGTATATGCTGAAGATTATACCAATGAAGAAGTAAATAATATATTTAAAACAATACGCTCTGGCAGCGCTTTACCACCCGCAGATAATCTTAAATTCAAATCTGCAATGCTTCACTTGTTTGCAATATGGGATTGGGAAAAAGGCTGGGTGCAACAATTTCATCTTGGCGCTTTAAGAAACAATAATGAAAGAATGCTTAAGGGTTTAGGCACTGATACAGGCTGGGATTCTATCGGCGATTTTACACAAGCAAAAGCGCTCGCAAAATTTCTTAACAGATTAGATAAGACAAACCAGCTAACCAAAACCATTCTCTACAATTTGAATCCGGCCAATAATGAAATAATCGCAACAATGGCTGGAAATTTTAATGACGGTTCCGTTGAAGGAAAAGTGCAATTTGGCTCGGCATGGTGGTTTTTAGATCAGAAAGATGGAATTACAAAACAGCTAAATGCATTGTCAAACATGGGATTGCTGAGTAAGTTTGTTGGCATGCTTACAGATTCAAGAAGCTTTATGTCGTTTCCGCGTCATGAGTATTTCAGGAGAATATTATGCAATTTATTTGGTGAAGAAATTGAAAAGGGAGAATTGCCAAATGATATTGAATGGACAGGGAAAATAATAAAAGACATATGCTACTATAATGCAAAAAAATATTTTAACTGGTAATGGGTAAAGTACTTTGCTTTGGAGAAATATTATTGCGGCTATCACCTGATATTCAGAACAATTGGACACAACAAAATTTATTGCCTGCGTATGTTGGCGGAGCAGAATTGAATGTTGCATTTGCATTGGCTAAATGGAACATTCCTGTTGGCTATTGCACAGCAATGCCCGGTAATTTTTTATCTCAACAGTTAATCCAAACCATACAACAAAAGAAAATTGATACCTCAGCCATACATTTAAGTGGCAACAGGATTGGTCTATATTATTTACAACAGGGAAGTGACATGAAACACTCAACGGTAATTTACGATAGAGCTAATTCGTCTTTTTCAAACTTAAAAAAAGGCATGATTGATTGGGCGATAGTTTTAAAAGATGTAAGCTGGTTTCACATGAGCGCTATTTGCCCTGCTATAAGCTTAAGTGTTGCTGAAGTTTGCGAAGAAGCATTGAAAGCCTCGGCAGCACAAGGTATAACTGTTTCTATTGATCTTAATTACAGGGCAAAGCTTTGGCAATACGGAAAAGAACCTAATGATGTTATGCCAGGTTTAATGCAATATTGCGATATTGTTATGGGAAATATCTGGGCTGCAGAAACAATGCTTGCTATCTCAATGCATAAATCTCTTAAAGAAAATAATACTAAAGAAAAATATTTGGAAGCCTCGTTATATACATCTAAACAGGTTATGGAGCAATTTCCTAAATGCACGCATGTGGCAAATACTTTCAGGTTTCAACAATCATCTTACCAATATTACACTACATTATTTAGTGAAAATAATTTCCTGGTATCACAGGAGTATTGCAGTGAAGATGTTATCGATAAAGTTGGTAGCGGAGATTGCTTCATGGCAGGATTGCTTTATGGCTTCTATCACCAGCTTCCCGGGCAGGAGATACTTGATTTTGCGGCAGCCGCTGCCTTTCAAAAGTTTTTTATTAAGGGAGATTCAACAACAAAAACTGCAGAAGAGGTAAAAGCTTTTATTAAAAATTATGAATAAAAGGGAAAGCATAAAGCAACTTATTATTTCGCAAAAGCTGCTGCCATTATATTATCATGAAAGTGAAACAGTAAGCATAGAAGTGCTGAAAGCGTTATACAACGCAGGCATCAGGGCAGTTGAATACACCAACCGGGGCCTGCATGCATTAGATAACTTTATGGTAATGCGAAAAGTAGCTAATGATAATTTGCCGGGAATGCAGTTAGGCATAGGAACGGTTAAAACGATCAGCGATGCAGAACAGTTTATTGCTGCAGGTGCTGACTTTATTATTTGCCCAATCATTAATACCGAAGTAGGGTCTTTAGTTAGCAAGGCCGGGTTGTTATGGATACCAGGTTGTATGACGCCGACTGAAATTCATCTTGCAGAGTATAACAGCGCTTCACTAATAAAAATATTTCCCGGCAACATCTTATCACCTTCTTATATA
>CAXSEB010000185.1:0-5119 GCA_964235805.1 uncultured Chitinophagaceae bacterium
CTTCTGTTGCTGGCTTTTCAATAAAAAATAAATTCGGCTGTGAAATCACCTCAGGAAGCTTTTTGTCAATGATGTATTTCGGCACATTATGCGGAACATAATTAATTAAATTTGATGCCGGGTAAACCTGCAACGAACTTCCCACAAGCACAAAAACATCAGCCTGGCTCACTATCTTCATGGCATCTGTTATCTTAGGCACTGCTTCATTGAACCACACTATATGTGGTCGCAACTGACCTCCATCTTCTGCCTTTTGATTTAGTGTTATATCACCTCTTATCTCATAGATTTTACTTTCATCTTCAATACCATTGGAGAGATCACTTCTCATTTTAAAAATTTCACCATGCAAATGGATAACATTTGTAGATCCTCCTCTCTCATGAAGGTCATCAATGTTCTGCGTAATGATCGTTACTTTAAAATGTTCTTCCAGCGCTGCAAGTCCCATGTGTGCTGTGTTAGGTTTTGCTTCTGCAACATCACGGCGGCGCATATTATAAAAGTTCAGAACAAGTGCCGGATCTTTTTTCCATCCCTGGGGCGAAGCCACTTCATACACGTCATAACCCATCCATAATCCATCGCTGTCACGAAAGGTTTTTAAACCGCTTTCGGCACTGATGCCTGCACCGGTAAGAACAACAAGATGTGGTTTGCCTGCAGCGTTATTTTGGACGTTAGGAGAAGTTTTAGTTGACATGTGTAAGTAGCTCTTTGCTTAAGTAGTTTTCTGTCGTAATCTTTATCACTTCTCTCCTGCCATCTCCATAACTATATCCCATTCATTTTCTGTAACAGGTTGAACTGATAATCGTCCTAAGCGTACAAGAGCCATGTCGATCAAACGCTTGTCGAGCTTTATTTGTGAGAGACTTACTGGTTGCTTCAATTTTTTGAAAGGCTTAAGATCAACTACTACCCAATTTTTATCATCTGTTGTTGGATCCTGGTAAAACTCTTTCACAACTTTTGCAATACCAACAATTTCTGTTCCTTCGTTGCTATGATAAAATAGAACTTCATCATCTTTCTTCATCGCCTTTAAATGATTTCTTGCTGCAAAATTTCTCACACCATCCCATGAAGTTTTTTTATCCTTTACTAACTGGTCCCATCCGTATGTATTAGGTTCAGATTTTACAAGCCAATATGCCATAAATTATAATTGTATAAATAATTTTGAATGAATGGAAAGTACATTTGCTACGAAGGATTTAATTTACTTTTTTTAATTCATAGTGCTCACCTTCATCATCAACAATAACTTTGTCTATTTTGCCATCGACACCTTTTTTAAATTCCATTTCCACATCCATTACTTTTAAAAAAAAGTGATGCTCATCCTGTGCATAAACATTAGATTTAGCCAAACCTACCGCTTCAGACTCAACCATCAATTGGTTATTAACCAATGAAATGGTTGCATTTAATTTCCCATCATATACGCCAGTAAATTGTTGCAATACGTCTTGCGTCAATTTTACGGTTGCCCGGTAAGGTGTGTAGCTTTCCCACTGCCATGGTATGGTAACCCCTGTTAACTTTTCCACCAATTCTTTAAAGATACTTTCCCCATTGGAGCTGTTGGTCATTATAATAAGCGAATATTTTTTACCGGGAAAGTGAATAGTATAATGAACCCATCCATCGTCATGTCCTTCTTTAAAAAAAACCTTTCCATATTTGCTGTTGAAAAGCCCCCATCCAAGCCCGTAAGATAATTGAATTGCTTTATTATCATTTACTGTATCATTGTTAAGAGAAGGAAACTGGTGCCTTGTATAGATATCAATCTGCGTCGATAACATTTTTTGTTTTGAAGTTTTCGATAACGCCTGGCCCTGCATTACCGCCTGAACAAACCTGGAATAATCTGTTATGGTTGTTTCCATGGAACCGGCAGCACCGGCTTTTGTTCTCTTATGTTTTTCAAGTGCATTTCCATTTAAATCATACCCCAGGGCATAATCCGTTTCAAAAGATGGTTGCCATACAAAACTTGTTCTTGTCATCCTAAATGGTCTAAAAATATTTTGCTGTGCAATCTCTTCAAGTCCTTTACCCGTAATGGTTTCAATAACCATTTGTAACAATTGCAAACCTTCGCCTGAGTAAGCATAACGCTTTCCTGGTGTAAAAAAGATTTCTAACTTTTCGGTTCCTTTAGGGTTAGCCCAGCGCCAGTTTGGAAAGCCTGTTGTATGGCTCAAACAGTTACGTGCTGTGATCAATTTATACCTTTCGTCGCCGGCAAGGTCTTTATAATTTTCATACTCAGGCAATGGCTTAGGCAAATAAGTATAAAGTGGTTTATCTAGATCGATTATTTTTTTATCAACTAACTGCATCACTATGTAAGCAAAAACTGGCTTTGCAAGTGACGCTGCGTAAAAGCAGGTAGATGTATCTATAAGTTGATATTTTTCTTTGTTTTTATAACCATAAGTTTTTACGTAAGCTATCTTGTTATCATTAATAATACCAAGGCATAATCCGGTAACTTCCGCAGTATCCATTAATTGTTTAACAATATTATCAACCTGCTTTGCAGACAACTGCTGTCCGTCAGGTTTGGTTATCATCTTCTTTTGTTGAGCAATAGATGTGTCAAAAATAAAAGCAGTAAATATTGTTACGTAGAATAAGATTTTCATTCAGATGATGTATTCATTAAGACAGGAACAAGAATTGGTAGATTTCAAGAATTATAAAGTTATTACTTCTAATTAATTTAATATTTTAATTAAGACGTGTGTTTTATTAAAACTTGAAACGAAGTAAACCTCGGCATGACTAAAAGCACAAAGCTTACATGGTAAAAGACGGGGTTAATAACGCAGTTATGTTGAATATAGGCTATGAACTACAAGCAGCTCCTTCGTTAGAATATTACGAGATTATAATTTAACTTCTACTTTCGAATTATAATAAGGCAAGTTTACTAGATCGTAATAGATTTATAATTTAGACTACTAATAAGCTATAATGAATCTGGCGTTCAAAGTGTTTAAGTTACGGCCTCAAATTACTGGAAATCTGCAGCAGTAACTCCCTGGTTTAATTTAACTTCAGATGCTTTCATCTCAAGCACTTGCTGCTGCCCGTTTGCTGAAATGGTGATAGCTTGCGAATAAGGATACATTATGTTGCCAACCTTTCTATAATCTGAAAAATCAACAGTAGTTGTGGCAGTAACAGTGCCTTCAGTTTTTGCCTCTTCTCTCCTTACAAGAAGCTTATTAGCGATATCATAATACTCTGTTTTGGTTGTACCATTTGGATAGGTAACCATAAGCTTATAAGCATCTGAGCCATTTACTTTTTCTATACCCTTTACTTCTGTTTTAAAAGCTGCGTTATCCACATAGTCCATTTGTTCAAACAAGCCAGTTATAAGGTTTTTCTCTTTAATTTCATCAGGTGTCATGTCTTTTTTATTACCCATTTGTTGCTGGTAGCCGGAAGCACCGTTAAAATTGGTTTTCATTACTATATTGCCGCCCATCGACATTGTCATGCTTTCTTTATTTGGTACCATATTTTTAACTTGTACCTGCATATTCATTCCCTGCATTTGCATGCTCATGATTGAGAAAATAGACTTCACTTTTTTAAGTTCGTCTGTACCGCCTAAGGCCTTAATATAACTATTTAAAACATCAGTGGCTTTTACATTTACTGCTGCTGAAGATTTTGGTGAATTGGTTAAAGGGTTTGCATAAGCATCAAAAGCATTTATTGAATACTTTAGTTTTTTTAACCCTTCCTGCATTTGGGAGCTATTGCCCACCACAATAATCCTTGTATTGTTGCTATTAAAATATTTTTGAGCTACTCTTTGAATACCTTCTTTAGTTACAGCATTGATTTTTTGCAGGTAGGTTTTATAAAAGTTTTTTGGCAGATCATTGATGAGAATGTTTCTTGCAAATGCTGCTGTTCGTTCAGGATTTTCCAGACCTAATGCAAACCGGCCGTTGTAGAGAGCTTTAGCGTTGGCAAGTTCTTCATCTGAAACCTTTTCGTTGCGGAGCTTGGATATTTCGCTAATAAATTCCGTTACTGCACTATCCGTTTTTGGAGTTCTGACAGCTGCTGAAGAAGTAAACAGGTTTTGAAATCTTCCGGCTTCTATTCCTGAATATGCCCCATAAGTAAAACCATGTTTTTCTCTCAGGTTACTGAATAAACGACTTTCAGAACCGCCGCCTAAAATCTGGTTGGCAAGCAGAACGGGAAAATAATCAGGGTTATTCATTTTAAGATCAACAAGGTTTGTTACCGTGATTTCAGACTGAACAGCATTCGACATATCAACCAGGTTAATCTCAGTTTTAGCAGGATTTGGAACCGTTGTTAAAGATGGTAACGATAATTGAGCGCCTTTAAAATCTCCAAATACTTTTTGTGCCAGTTGTTGTGCAGATGCAGGAGTTATGTCGCCGATGATAGTTAGATAAGATCTTGATGGTGTTATGTATCTTTGATAAGCGCTTTTAACATCACCAAGCGTTAAGTTTTTTAGACTTTCTTCCGTTTGAAATTCTCCGAGAGGATGTTGCTTTCCATAAGATAATGCATTTACTACTCTTGCAGAGATTGCTTTTACATCTTTCTCTTCTGATTTTAAGCCCGTAATAGCCTGTGACTGTAACTTATCAAAAGACTCCTTTTCGAAGGCAGGGTTTTTAAGTGCTTTACCCATTAGCTCAAAAGCCTGGCTAAAGTAGCGTGTAAGTGCAGTTGCACTGCCGCCTGATGAGTTGAGATTTACCTGTGCCCCAATCCTGTCAACCGCCTCATCAAAAGCCGCTTTAGGCATATCTTTAGTTCCTTCATTCAGCATACCGCCCATGAGACCCATTACTCCGGCTTTAGACCCTTCTGTAACCGGGCCGGCATCTATGTAAAAACTTGATGACACCCTGGGTAATTTATGGTCTTCAACAACCAAAAGAGTTATACCGTTGGACAGTTTAGAAATCACCGGATCTTTTAAAGTAATTACAGGTGCTGGACCAGGCGCTGGTTTTTTGCTGCGATCAATTTTAGTTTGTGCCTGGGAACATAAAAAAACAAATGCCGTTGCTGTTATCATTAAAAAATTCTTCAT
>CAXSEB010000186.1:0-4049 GCA_964235805.1 uncultured Chitinophagaceae bacterium
GCTTTCCTTCACTTGATAGATAATTTCCGTTGGCTACAGTGTCAGTTCCACCTTTCACTATAGTTACGTTGCCTTTGTTATCTGTAAATTGCTGATCCTTATTGGTTGGTATTTGTAGCTCATGTGCAAGCCTTATACCAAGCATGCCATCTTTTGCATCTTTAAAAAGTATATCAGTATCGGCTTTTAAAACCGTCGAACGGTCTATGATTCGTTGATGTCCACTGCCGCTGAATTCAAAAGTTGTTTTTTCCTCAAGTAAAACATTATTTTGTTGATTAATCCAATTGGCGTTATAGGATAAAATACCCTTTGAACCACTTGATATTTTAGTTATAGTATCAGTCTTTATCCAGCCATATAAATACTTTTTTTCTTTTGGGATAGCATATGAATTGTTCCAGAAATCAAGACCATTCACATTTTCAAAATTGAACCAAACTCCAACATGGTGCGGATGATCAGTTGGATCTCCCGGTTTAGGGTTTAGCGGAAAACCCCTGGTAACATTAGTTCCGTTAGCGGTATATAGCGGGTACAACACAGGCTTTTCTAAAGTGCCAGGATATAAAAAACTGGTAAATAATTTACCGCTGATAAAAACATTTACTTTGCCGTTCCCATCCTTTACAACTTTAACCCGTTCCTTCTCCTGAGCACTGGAATCAGAAAATTGAAAAACAAAAATCAGTAGCGTAACAATATACTTAAGTATGTGTCTCATGAAATTGTAATAAAAAAAGAAAGATTATTTGCAATTTTGGACTTTTATAGAGCCTTATTTGTTATCTAACACATTATTAGGCGAGCCAAAAACCATACTTACTTAAAATAAAAATTCCTTTCAATAAAGGAAAGGAATTTTTAAACAACTTATAATAAGGGGTATCAATAATCTTTATTATAACCTCCGCCGCCGCCACTTCTGCCACCGCCACCACCGTAGCCGCTACCACCACTCTTCTTGTAGCCACCGCCACTTCCGCCGCCGTATCCACCACCGCTGCTTCTTCCGCCACCGCCACCATATCCGCCGCCACTGCTTCTTCCACCACCACCATATCCGCCGCCGCCACTCTTCTTATAACCACCGCCACCACCTTCGGGACGAGGTTGAGATTCATTAACAATCAATTTACGGCCTTGTACTTCACTTTCGTTTAATGTAGCAATGGCAGTTTTTGCTGCTTCATCATCTTCCATTTCAACGAAACCAAAACCTTTTGAGCGACCAGTATTTTTTTCTTTAAGAATTTTTGCACTTGATACAGTACCATACTGACTGAATAAGTTGCTTAAATCATCATCAGTCATTGACCAACTTAGATTTCCTACGTAGATGTTCATTGTAAAAACTTTTTAATAATTAAATAAAACTTATAATGACTTAGTGGTTACAATGAACTGAGTGAACTTAAAAAGGAACATCAGCCAAAAAAGAAACGCTCTAAAACCATTTAAGCAAAGCTAAAGATAATGCTTTCTTTTAAAATTTGTAAAAAAGTATAATTTATTTTAGAATTTTTTTATTGATGTTCAACATGTCTTAAAAACCACTTTTTGTTTAAAGTCAGGTAACACAAATACCTCAATATAAAAAGAAACCCTGCTTACTCAGCAGGGCCAAAATTTTCGATACTTATAGTTATCCTACTCGCCAGTTACCTCAAACTCCACATCAACCTCCTGGCCTTTTCCAAAATCAATTTTAGCCTTATAAGTGCCAGCTTCCTTAACTTCATCAAGTATTTGAATCCGGCGGCGATCGATTTCGTAACTTTTTTGCTCCTTAATTGCCCGGGCAATTTGAACTGAGGTAACACTGCCAAAAATCTTCCCGCTTGTTCCTATTTTGGCACCTACCTTTAAGGGAGAACTTTGTAATACACTTATAACATTATTCAGCTCTGCTAATAATTTATCTTCCTTTTTAGCTAATTGCTTTTTTCGCTCTTCAAATTGCTTTAAGTTAGATGAGCTTGCTTCTACAGCAAATTTACCAGGTATAAGATAGTTACGGGCATAACCATTCTTTACGTTAACCAGTTCATTTGCACCACCCAAATTGTTTACATCCTGTATCAGTATAACCTGCATATATAAGGTTTGTAATTCTCTTTAAAAGAATTATTTTAGAAGATCGGTTACGTAAGGTAATATTGCCATTTGACGGGCTTTTTTTACTGCATCACCAACTTTACGTTGAAACTTTAATGAGTTACCGGTAAGCCGACGCGGTAATAACTTCCCTTGCTCATTTAAAAATTTCTTTAAGAAATCACCGTCTTTATAATCTATATATTTAATACCTAATTTTTTAAAACGACAGTATTTCTTAGGGCGTTTATCAGCCTTTATTGCTGTTAGATATTTTATCTCGTTTGCTTTTGCCATGGCTATGCTTCTGCTTTTTCAGTTGCTGTAGAAGATACACCACTTCTTTTCTTAGTATTGTACTCGACGGCGTATTTATCGAGTGCAGTAAACATGTGACGAATAACCGATTCATCACGTAAAAGCTGAACTTTAAGTTTCTCGTTAAAGGTAGATGGAGCTTTATATTCCATTACCCAGTATAAACCTGTAGTTCTTTTTTGAATGGGATAGGCAAGTGATTTTAATCCCCACGGGTTTTCGTGCAAAACCTCTCCCCCACTTTCTGTAACCAGAGAGGTGTATTTCTTTTGGGTAGATTTATATTCCTCTTCAGAAAGCACCGGAGTGAAAATCACCATCAATTCGTAATTATGCATTTATTAGTTATTATGTAATTTTAAATCGGGTCGCAAAAGTAAGAGAAAAACCTGGAAATACAAAGCAGGAACAACGTTAAGAGTTAAACTATACTTCCTTCTGTAAATAAATTTGCCTTACAATAGCTTATGAAGCAATTTCAGCTATTGCAGCCACACCTTTCGTAAGCTTACTTTTCAAATTTGCAGCTTTATTGCGGTGAATTATACCACGTTTTGCAAGCTTGTCAATCATAGATGCAATTTCAGGAAGTTTTTTGCCAGCATCTTCTTTGCTTTGTATAACTTTCAAATCACGTATCGCATTGCGTGTAGTTTTGCCATAGTAACGATTACGTTCATTACGCTTCCTGCTTTGACGCACATCTTTTTTTGTTGCCGAATGATTAGCCATCGAAATATTATTTTGGGTTGCAAAGATAGTATTTTTCAGAATCACTTAATTCAATCATACAATCATCATTAAAACAAACTGATTATTTATTTTAAGATTATATGCAAAAGCTATCAGAACTTCTTTAGATATTTGTATAAGCTATATGAAAATTACATTGTAACATGAAAGACTTCTCTTACATCACCAGTGCACATCCTGCATACATCGAGAATTTATATACAGATTTTGTTAAAGATCCCGAAAGCGTTGATCATGACATGCGACGCTTTTTTGAGGGCTTTGATTTTGCCATAGGCAATGGCATAAATGGAAAAAGTGAAAATGGTACAACAGCTACTGCATCACCTGATGGCGACACTGCGGTATCTGCCGGTGCAGATTGGGTGCAGGAAATAAGAGTTTATCGTATGATATTGGGTTATCGCAATAAAGGACATTTGCTGGCAAAAACAAATCCGATTCGTACACGGAAAAATCGCGGAGCGAATATAGAATTACAGTTTTATGGATTTACTGAAGCTGATTTAGATAAAGAATTCCAGGCAGGCAAATTGATTGGCCTTGGCACTACTTCACTGAGAAATATCTATACTTTTCTTGAGAAATGTTATGCTTCTCATATTGGCATTGAGTTTAAATATATCAGCGACCAAAAAAAGGTTGACTGGTTAACCAATGAGGTTGAAAAGAAAATACTTGAGCCCTTATCTCTTGAAAAGAAAAAAAGAATACTGGAAAAATTGAACCAGGGGGTGATGTTTGAAAAATTTCTTCATACAAAATACATAGGGCAAAAAAGGTTTTCGTTAGAAGGTGGCGAAACAACGATTGCTGCATTAGATGCAATTATAAATACTGCAGCAGATAATGATGTTCAGGAAGTAGTAATTGGTATGGCA
>CAXSEB010000186.1:4059-5103 GCA_964235805.1 uncultured Chitinophagaceae bacterium
TTTTCAGCGAATTTGAAGGCACTGCTAAAATGGATCAAACAATGGGCACAGGCGACGTTAAATATCATCTAGGATATGGAAGTGAAGTGCAGACTCTAAACAATAAAACTATTCACTTAAAACTAATGCCAAACCCTTCACATCTTGAAGCGGTTGATCCGGTTGTTGTTGGCTTTGCAAGAGCTAAAGCAGATGTTATGTATGCCAGTGAATTTGATAAAATTCTTCCCATACTTATTCATGGTGATGCGTCTATTGCGGGGCAAGGTATTGTTTATGAAGTTCTGCAAATGTGCAACTTGAAGGGATATCATACCGGAGGCACGCTTCATTTTGTAATCAATAATCAAATAGGTTTTACTACTGATTTTGATGATGCAAGAAGTTCTGATTACTGCACTTCACTTGCAGGCGCAATACAGGCTCCGGTATTGCATGTAAATGGCGACGACCCGGAAGCCGTTGTGAAATGCGTGGAAATTGCAACACGTTACCGCCAGGAGTTTAATGCGGATTTCTTCATTGATATGGTTTGTTATCGTCGTCACGGGCATAATGAGGGAGATGATCCGAAATTTACACAGCCCCATATGTATGCTTTAATTGATGAACACCAAAATCCCAGGGAAGTGTATGTGAAATATTTATTAGAGAATGGGGAAAGTGATGCACAGGATCTTGCCAAAGAAATGGAAAAAAAGTTTTGGGCAGATTTACAGGAGCGCTTGGATGAAGTAAAGCAACATCCGTTACCATATCATTACCAGGCGCCGGAATTACAATGGAAAAGTTTACGAACTGCTGTTTTCACGGATTTTGATCAATCTCCCATTACCAGTATCAGCAGGGAGAATTTTAATAAGATATTTCAGGCAATTATGAAATGGCCTGAAGGATTTAAGCCATTAAAAAAAGTAGAGAAAATATTACAGGATAAATTAAAACTATTTGAAACAGAACAAAAGATAGATTGGGCTACAGGTGAGTTACTTGCTTATGGAAGTTTGTTGCTTGATGGAAAAGATGTTCGCATGAGTGGTCAGG
>CAXSEB010000187.1:0-5087 GCA_964235805.1 uncultured Chitinophagaceae bacterium
TTTCTCCTGTTATGTTAATAGAAGAAATGGTTACTGCCGGGTCAATTGAGCCATCTGTGTACGTTTTACCAAGGTTAGTAATAGCAAGTTGTAACGAATCGGTTGTTCCAGTATTTTTCTCACCAAAATCCAAAGCCGAAGGTGAAGCACTTAAGGTTGAATAAAAAGGTGCGCCGGTTTGTGCCTTAATATTCTTAACGAAATACATGTTATCATTATAGTCGTAATTAGTAGCCGATGTGCCCAGATAATCATTTGAAATTATTAAAGCATTGGGAATGATATTACCATTATTATCGTAAGCCTTCCAAACGCGGATACCAATTTTGTTTCCTGGTGTTTTAGTAGCATCTGACCAATCAACACTACCGATTCTAAAACCGAAAGGCGCTGTTGGGCTTATACTACCGCTTGCAGGCGTGCCGGAATTACCAGATCTTGGCAATAGCGTTTGACCATCCTTAGCAAGATGCGTAACCACAATGTTTAGAATATTGCTTCCCTTGGTATACCACTGTAATTTTTCTGACGATTGACAACAGCCATGGTAAGCAGCCATCTGCCTTATGGTAACCGGTTGTGTACTATCTACACGAACAAAATACGAAGGCTTTATTTCATCGCCTTTCAATTTGGTACTATCTCCTAAATCAGGATCTGTATATACAAAACCTGTTTTAGTCGTAAAACCAAAAGCATCTATTATTTCTCTTGAGTAAGGCTCATGTGAACCTTCACCGGACTTTTGCCATAAACCATGCAGGTAAACGGTTTTTACGGGATATTTATCATCATTGGAGGTTATACTAAGTGTTTCATGCAAAACTTTTACACGTACAGCCTGATCTTTTGCTATAAATTTAAGTGTAACATCAATATAATTTCCCGATGTGATAGTAACAGGTAATCCGGAACCAGGAATGTAAGTAACTCCGTTTAACTTGTCAATTTTCCAGGTTGAATCATTTGACAATGTGAGATTACTTATAACAAGTGAGTTCATTCCTTTACTGCGTATTCTCACTTTCAAAGAGTCGTGATTAGAATTATAAACACTATCTCTTGTCCATGGAATTTGAACTCTTGAAAAAACAAAATTATCATTAGAAGGAAACAAGTCTGGATTTTCTATAAACAGTAAAGCATTAGATGGCACTGCAGCAGTTGTATCGATAACTAGCTGAGGCGGATATCTATTATTCTCTTTACTGTTAAATGAAACGGTTTTGTTGGCATTGGCTGCATCCTTTATAACAAAGCCTGCTATCTTATCCCCTGCCACCTGATACTTTACAAAATCAGTCACATCAAATTCATAATATTTTGCAAGGTTATTGATACTTACTGAACTTAGTTTGTTAGAAAGTGACGCGGTAGGAGCATTGTTATAATTAACTCCGCTTTCTGTCCAGGAATCGTTTTCTACTCCAAATGAAGACATAATGATACCAGTGGTGCTCTCAATATTTTGTCCATACAAACGAAGTTTAGCTGAACGAACATTATTTACGTTAACAGGAAATTTCAAATAAGCAATACGTGTTGTTCCGGCTGAAGTATAACTTTTTGTAATTAACGACGTATCGCTGCCAGAATTAGTATTAGCATAGGTTCCATTACGAACGTATGCATCTGCCAGCGGCATTACTGTAACAATAGAACCAGAATTTGCAAAAGCGGTAAACGTTGCCATAACGGTTTTATTACCATCCATTGTGATGTTTAGAGGATTTGCTGTACCTGTTACGTCACCGCTCCATCCGGTAAATTGCTGGCCTGTTACAGGATTTGCTGTTAAACTAACATTGGTTCCATTCGAATAAGCAGGCTGATTAGGATTTATATCTACGGCACCATTGCCGCTTGTTGTTACGTTTAAATTATACTGAGGCGCTACAGTCTGCGGAATCACTATTACAAAGTAATTGTTCAACGCACCAGCTGCCGGGCTCTGCAAATTACCACCCAAAGTAATAGTTCCGGCTGTATAGCTTTTGCTGTATAATTGCATGTAGCTTATTTTAGAATCATTTATCCCGACCTGTTGACCAGGCAGCTTCTGAAAGCCACTTAGCCATGCTGGCAAAGCAGTTGCTCTCGGATCATATGCTACATAAACTGTGGCGTCCTGATCTGTAGTAAATGACAGCAACGTTGATGAATTATTAGCTTTATCATCATTTGCAGTTTTAATAAATGACTGGTTATTTAAGTTGGCAGGCACTGTTGTAATTACATAAGTACGATCTGTATAATATGTAGTGCTAACAACCAACTCACCCGACGTATAGCTTCGACCTGTTGTAACCGAAATATTTGTTATTGCAACAGGAGAAGCTTGAGCAATAGCTGAAGTTGCCTGTAATATTAATATTACAGCGAAACATAGTACTATTCCACCTTTAGATGGTTGACACAATGGCTTAACTCTATTATTGAATTGCCTAATAATTGATAAAAGTGAAAGCCTAAAGGAAGTGATGCTGTAGCGTTGCTCTGGAATTGTAAATTTGTTTTTACCCACTATAAGTGTCATTTAAATTTAGAAAATAATCGACAGATATTAGATGGCTAAATAACAACTACTTTACCGGGATGATAAACTCAACCGAAGACTATTGGTTTCAATAAAGTAAGCAGAATAAGCAATACAAATATACATTTTAAAAAAGCAATTTGCTAATGTTTAGCGCTAAACTTTCAGTTAAGGTTTTATAAATGTTGTGTGCTTCGTTTACAGCAAGGCTTACATTTATCATTCGACCACTCATCCGCTTAATGATTGTAGCTTAAATTACAACCCAGCTTCTTACAGAAAAATCAAGATCATACATATTACCCGGCAGTAATATCTGTTATGCAATATTATTTATAGCGTTTACTTTGTTTATATATTTGGCAAACTCCATTAAAAAATCACTCATAACATCAAATTTATGAACTTTAAAGAAATCTTCGCTTTATCAATAATATTTCTTCCTGTGAGTGCAACTGTTGCGCAATCTACCAACAAAGTAATTAGTAGTTCTGACAAAGCTATTAAAGTAGAAATAAGAAAAGCAGGTAATCATTTTCAATTGTTGAGGGAAGGAATGCCTTACTTTGTTAAAGGAGCAGGAGGTAATAGTTATCCTAAACGTATAGCTGCATACGGTGGAAATTCCATACGGACGTGGGGCAGCGATAATGGACAAGAGGTATTAGACACAGCTAAAAAACATGGGTTGACGGTTCTAATGGGTCTGGACGTTGCCCGCGAAAGGCACGGCTTTAATTATGATGATACAGTTGCTGTAAAAAATCAATTAGAAAAGTTACGTGCTGAAGTCTTAAAATATAGAAATCATCCGTCTTTGTTAGCATGGGGTATTGGAAATGAGTTAAATCTGCAATATAAAAATCCCAAGGTATGGAACGCTGTAAATGATATTTCCAGGATGATTCACCAATTAGATCCTAACCATCCTACCTGCACTGTGTTAGCAGGTGTAAGTAAAGATTTGGTTGATTTTATTAAAGAGAGGTGTTCGGATCTTGACTTTCTTTCCATTAATACTTATGGAGGTTTGGCAACACTGCCAAAGGCCGTAATTGAAACAGGATGGAATAGTGCATATGTGGTAACAGAATGGGGCCCCACCGGGCATTGGGAAGGGCTTTCAATAGCATGGAAATCTCCTATTGAAGAAACAAGCAGCGAAAAGGCGGCTGTCTATAAAAGCCGTTATGAGGCAGCAATTGAAAAAGATAAATATAAATGCCTGGGATCTTATGTGTTTCTTTGGGGACAAAAACAAGAAAGAACACCAACCTGGTATGGCGTATTTACAGAAAAAGGAGAAGAATCTGAAGTCGTTGATGTAATTCAATATTTATGGAGTGACGCTTGGCCTAAAAATAAGGCTCCCCATATATACTCCCTGCAAATTGATAACAAAAAGGCAGTAAATGATATTTACTTAAAGGCTGGAAAGAATTATCGTATATTAGCTGTAGCTGCAGATCCTGATAATGATGAACTTGCCTATCGGTGGGAGTTATTGCCCGAACCAACCCAAGTTGGGGAAGGCGGCGATTTTGAAAAAAGGCCGCAGGCTATTGAAAACCTAATAATGACTTTATCAAACAATGGAAAAGCCATCTTGAAAGCCCCTGTTAGAGAGGGTGCGTACCGGCTATTCGTTTACATTACTGATGGACATAATAATGTAGCAACTGCAAACATTCCTTTCTACGTTAACAATTAACTTCTAATAATGCGGGCTGGATTCGTAGGTAATATTAATGATTGCAAAGCATTGTACTACATGATCACTTCATAAATTGTAAGTGATAAAATTCTCTGCGAAAAATTAGAGATTAAGGCAGCGCATTACTAATAGCAACTTTAGTAAACAATGCTATTCGTTTATCTGGAATTGTAAGAACAAATAAGTCTTCATCTATTACAACAAAACCAAGTACCCGGGATGGGAATTGAACCCACACTCGCATTGCTGCGAACAGGATTTTAAGTCCTGCGTGTCTACCAGTTCCACCACCCGGGTGTACCAAAAAAAATTCCACCCTTATCAGATGGAATTGTTTTAGAGCGGAAGACCGGGCTCGAACCGGCCACCCCGACCTTGGCAAGGTCGTGCTCTACCAAATGAGCTACTTCCGCAAATGTATAAGAACTGAAATGGGATGGTAAAAATAGGCTAACACATTTTTGAATACAAAATTATTTACTCTTAACTATTTGTATGTAGGATTATATAGAGTATTTCCCGGAACTTCTACTTCAGGCTTACCCATGTACCTGTGTTTGTAAAGACTGTAACAGCCTCCTGTAATAAATGCAACAAACAAAAAAACCTGGCAAAAAAATAAAAACCTGGAAGAGGAAACCCAGTTATGAGCAAAATCTTTGTCTGTGTTGTCTTCAACCTGATCTTCTATCGCTTCATGTTCCATTGTAAAGTTTTTAGCAAGGCAAAAATAGTAGAATTGATTTTAAAAAATTTATTTTTTGTAAGAAACAATACGGGAGAATTTTTTCTTTCTTTTTATGATAAGAATAAAAATGTGGTGATTAAACTAACTAA
>CAXSEB010000188.1:0-221 GCA_964235805.1 uncultured Chitinophagaceae bacterium
AACTGCTGCTGTAGCATCATCGTTGTGATGGTGTTTTGAATTGAAACCCATATCCACACCAATTGAACATGCAAAGCTTACAACAGTATTTAGTGCAAATACTGCCAGCAGGAAAGCCGCTTTTAATTTTATGGATTCGTTTTTTTTCATGAACTGAATTACAAAAGTAGGCAATTTGATTTTAGGACTTCATGAATCAGATTAACGTTAAAAGGGCCACC
>CAXSEB010000188.1:231-894 GCA_964235805.1 uncultured Chitinophagaceae bacterium
TCATTAAAGCATCTTCTATGATAGTTACTGTACTCATTGGAAGATTGAAAACTGCACCAAGGCAGGCGCATTTTATTTTCCTTTTATTCAGGATAGCCTGGAGAACGCCTACTATACTAATGCTCATTACAGCAAATGTCATTGTGTTCGTAAACATTGGATTAAAATTTAACAGGTAAGCAACTCCCAGACCAAGCTCTATAAAAGCATAAACATATCCCCAGTTACGCCATTTTTTTGCAATAATATCATAGGTGGAGTAGCTTTCTGCAAAGCCTTTTAGGTCTAATATTTTAAAGAAGGAAAACAATAAAAAAAATGCTGCCATGAAATACTGCATCCAGATTTCTACATTAAAGCTGCCTTTTACCGCTTCCACCAATAGGGAAGGGCCAGTGATGTAAGTACCGATTACAAGAATAGATTTATAAGTGGGTAGCCATGATACTGTTTCTTCAGCAGCTTGAGGGTGATGCATTCCACCATCTGCCTCAGTAATGGTATAATTTCCCACCTTGCTCAACGCATTCTGTAAAACGTTTAAAGGAATATGCTTTTGCATGGTGATCGTAGCCTGTGGTGCTGCAAGTTGTACGTTTACTTCTGTAACATCTCCGGGAATTAATAACTGGCTTTTTACTTTTGCAACGCAAACGTTACAAG
>CAXSEB010000188.1:943-4717 GCA_964235805.1 uncultured Chitinophagaceae bacterium
ATGTTGTATATATGAGTCATAATTCTTTTCTTAACACACAAAATTACTACAGTACATTCCCCGTACTATTACAGAATTATGGATAAGATTTATACTATTCTGGCTTTCCTACATCATCTAAGGATTTCCTGCTTTCCACGCCTATATGTCTGAATTCTGTTGGCGTTAAGCCTATCAGCTTTTTAAATTGTGTTGAAAGATGTGACGTACTGCTGTAACCCAATTGCCAAGCAATTTGTGAAAGGGATAATTCATCATACATCAATAATTCTTTTACTTTTTCAATCTTCTGATTTATGATGTATTGTTCTATGGTAATGCCTTCAACTTCTGAAAAAAGATTGCTTAAATGAGAGTAATCGTGGTGCAGGTGTTGTGAAATCAATTCGCTATAGTTCTTCTTTGGCTGTTCATCTTTATAATGAACAATATCTATTACAAAAGTTTTGATTTGCTCTATCATCTTCCTTCTTCGGTCATTTATTAATTCAAAGCCTGCCGCTTTTAAAGCAGTTGATAAATCAGCCATTTGCTGCTTTGACAATTGCTTTTCTTCAATGGCTACTTCCCCTAAAGCTATAGTAACAGGGTGCAGCTTAAGTTTTTCCAGTCTGTTCTTACTACCATCTTGCAGCGATGGCAAACCATGTTCTTTATGTAAATGAGCATAAAGCAAAATTAACTCTTTACCCTTAGTGATGCTGATAAGTCGATATCAGCGTGATTCTTATTAATATGTAGAAAATTTCTACAATAATTTTTCACGCAGCTTATATTCCTCCAGATCGATCAATGAAAGATATTTCCTTATAACATCTTCATCAAATTCTGTATGGCTGTTCATGGTATTAAGCAACCGGCGCTGATTTTCTAATAGTTCGAGGTATATGCGCTGGTAGTTTCCCAATGTATTTTCAGAGCTGCTCTTATGTTTCTTGAAATCGTGTTGAAAAAAATTCAGGTCGATCTGTAACCGCTCAATTAAATTATCCAAATGGTTGTTTTTGAATTTATCTGCTCCATATTTTTCGTTCAGGTAATTAAGCGAGTATTGTACAATTTTCTCTTGAATAAGCAACCGTTCAATACAAAAACCATGTTGGTCACACATTTTACACCGTTGTTAATGTATCCATTGTTTCTTTATTTTTTGGTTTGAATGTTTACATTGTAACTGTAGGTTTAGTTACTATGATGTGGCCTGAATTACAACCCGGTCATTTTTTCCAATGCTTCAGGATAACGGCTGCCTTCAATGTTGATTTTCAATGCCGCATCATTTATCTGCTGTAAATCCTGTGCCGTTAATTCAATACCTGCTGCACCAATATTTTCTTCTAAACGGCTCAACTTTGTTGTTCCGGGTATAGGAACTATCCAGGTCTTTTGTGCTAATAACCACGCAAGCGCTATTTGTGCAGGTGTGGCATTTTTTTCGTTTGAAACAGTTTTCAATAAATCCACCAACGCTTGATTTGCTTTCAGTGCGTCCGGTTGAAAGCGGGGATGGGATTTGCGGAAATCATTGTCCGCAAGTTTAGTGTTTTCATTAACTGTTCCTGTAAGAAATCCCCTGCCTAATGGACTATAAGGAACGAAGCCGATGCCAAGTTCTTCAAGTGCAGGTAGGATTTCTTCTTCTGGCTTTCTCCACCACAATGAGTATTCGCTTTGCAAAGCTGTTACTGTTTGAACTGCATGTGCTTTACGAATGGTTTCCACTCCTGCTTCCGACAATCCAAAGTACTTTACCTTCCCTTGTTCGATTAGTTCTTTTACTATGCCTGCCACATCTTCAATTGGTACAGTTGGGTCTACACGGTGCTGGTACAGTAAGTCTATAGTTTCTATTTTCAATCTTTTTAAAGAACCTTCTACTGCTTTCTTAATTCGTTCCGGCTTACTGGTTACACCATTCATTTTTCCGTCTTCAATATTGAAACCAAACTTGGTAGCAATTACTACCTGTTTGCGAAAAGGCGCTAATGCTTCACCAATTAATTCTTCATTGCCGTATGGACCATATACTTCAGCGGTATCAAAAAAAGTAACGCCACGTTCTACTGCTGCACGGATTGTGGCAATAGTATCTTCTTTGTTTACATTTTGCCCGAAAGCAGAACTGAAGCCCATGCAGCCAAGTCCCAGAGCTGATACTTCAAGCCCTGATCTTCCTAATATTCTTTTTTGCATTGTTGTAATTTAAATCTTATTTAATAATTTTTTTAGCAAAGGTTAAAAGGGAACAACTACCATAAAGCAGTTGTTCCTGAAAGTAATTTATTAATTTTTTTCACTTCGGATGTACCGGTAAGTATGACATAGTTAATCACTTGTACATCTATAGCTTGTTGAGCACCTTTAACAGTATCACCAGGCATTAGAAGTTACAGAAGCTTATAATTTATTAGTTAACACCGCGATGTCCATTGGTTTCACCCTTACCTGGGTGATCATTACTTTTGTAAATACGTCCTTGTATGTATGTTGCTTTAACAATGGATGCGTGAATGTTACCGGTTGAGCGCCACGATTGACCACAACAATTACTTCTTCGTTTCCATATTTGCGGCTGAAGACATAGAGCTTTTGCGCATCATCTGCAGCCAGTGTAGTATAGCTTCCAAGCTTTATTGATTTATACGTTTTTCGTAAATGAATAAATTTGCTGTACCAGTTAAACAGGTCTTTGTTAACTGCCACCTCATCCGGGTCATGCTTACTTTGGTCAGGATTAAAAGTTTCGGTATCATATTTCCTGTCCGGCCAAACCATTGGCTTCCGGCAATCAGGGTCGTTAGCACCCCACATGCCTGTTTCATCGCCATAGAAAAACATCGGAGAACCTAAGTACAACATTTGAAAAGCTACTATTAGTTTTTGCTTTTGTATTTGCGCTGCTTTTGGCTTTCTTGCATTATAATTTTGATTGTTGCTCTTCTGACTCCAGTTAAAATACTGTCCCCAGTTCGCCATTTTTTTACCGTCAGGATTTGCTACTGCACTTGCAAGGCGTGTTGCATCGTGTCTGTTCATCAAATTCTGCATATTAAACGCAACGCCTTCTCCAAAGGCTTCCCGCAACTCTTTTAATCGCGAATCGAATTGCGTAACGGTTGAAGCGCTGGTATTCTGCACAAAAAAATCATGCATGATGAACGCAAAATTGTAATTCATGGTAGCGTCAAATTCATCGCCGCTTAAGTAGGGCTTTGTTTTTTCAATGGGGTCTACCAACTCGGCTGTCATATAAGCTTGCGGATTAATGCTGCGTACCCACTTACGCCAGTCTTTCCAGAATGGATGTCCTACATCATAAGCTACATCAAGACGCCAGCCATCAATTCCGTGTGCTGCACCTTTATCCATGGGGTTCATCCAGCGTTTGGTAGCGTTGAAAATATATTGCTTTGGTCCTGCCACTATACCGGTGCTATCTTCTTTTAGTTCCGGCAGTGTTTTTATCCCAATCCATCCTTTGTATCGGAATTCTGTACCCTTGGTACTATCACGCCAGCTTTCTATCATAAACCAATCTTTGTACGGAGATGCCTGCTGGTTTTGTTCAACATCCCGAAATGCAAAATTTTTCACCCCCAGGTGATTAAATACCCCATCGAAAATGATGTACATTTTTCTTTTATGTACCTCTTCAATAAGTTTAAGAGCAAGCAGATCCGCCTTCGTCCATACCCAGTTTTGTGCATCTAACGGATTTTCCTTTTCCATCATTTTTTTATCACCCTCCGGGTCCGGACCAAAAGTGGGATCAAC
>CAXSEB010000188.1:4727-5066 GCA_964235805.1 uncultured Chitinophagaceae bacterium
TATGTAAATAGCATTGACTCCTAGTGATTGAATGTAATCCAGCTTATTTATGATGCCCTGCAAATCTCCACCATAGCGGCGCCGTTGAATATTGTAATAAATATCCTTACCGTTCTTTTGTTCGTAAGGTTGCAACTGGTACCAGTCGCTCGTCCATGGATGTATTTGGAAAGCTGATGTATC
Source organism: uncultured Chitinophagaceae bacterium (assembly GCA_964235805.1). Lineage (GTDB taxonomy): Bacteria > Bacteroidota > Bacteroidia > Chitinophagales > Chitinophagaceae > Ginsengibacter. The sequence continues at coordinate 4,911 of CAXSEB010000188.1, forward strand.
ATCAAAAGGATAAGCGCCGTTTTGATCTGTAACTTTTGGGTCATTGTTGGGGTCACCGTTACTAAAACGCTCGGGGAAAATTTGATACCAAACCACGCCTTTGTAGGCTCCCCTTATTTTAGTGCCACTTTTATTTAGAGTTTTCTAAGTTAATCA
>CAXSEB010000189.1:0-4718 GCA_964235805.1 uncultured Chitinophagaceae bacterium
CTGTGCGCCTGGCAATATTATAACCTTTCTCTTGTAACAAATCAGTCAATTTCTCATCACTAAGAGGATGCTTTTTACTTTCTGCTTCAATAAGATTGCTTAATATTATTTTTACTTCGCGGGTGCTTACTTCTTCACCGCTATCTGTAACAAGGCTTTCACTAAAGAAGAATTTTAACCTATACGTACCAAATTCGGTTTGAACAAACTTGCTGTTGGCAACACGGCTTACTGTTGATATATCCAAGCCGGTTCTTTCTGCAATATCTTTTAAAATCATTGGCCTCATTTCAGTTTCGTCACCAGTTAAAAAGAATTCTTTTTGATATTCCATTATAGTTTGCATAGTGCTGAAAAGCGTGTGCTGGCGCTGTTTTATAGCATCAATGAACCATTTTGCTGCATCGATCTTTTGCTTTATAAAAAGCACGGCTTCTTTTTGACGCCGGTCTTTTTTTGTGCCACGTACATATTCTTTCAGCATGTCCCGATAACCTTCGCTTATTCTTAAATCAGGAGCGTTTTTAGAGTTTAATGAAAGCTCCAGTTTGCCCATGTTGTTTACCACAAAGAAATCAGGAATAACATAGTTCTCTAATTTATTTGTATCACCAACGTGTCCGCCCGGCTTGGGATTTAATTTTATTATCTGATTGATTACTTCTTTAATTTGTGTGTCTGTAAGGTTCAGTCCGCGTTGTATCTTTTCATAATGCTTCTTGGTAAACTCCTCAAAATATTTATCAATAACCTTAATGGCCATTTCAACTGAGTTTCCATTGCCTGCCTTTCTATACAGTTGAAGTAACAAACATTCTCTTAGGTCTCTTGCGGCTACGCCGGGAGGATCAAACTGCTGAATAAGTTTAATCAGGTATTCAATTTCACTTTCTGTACAATCTATATTTTGCCTGAAAGCAAGATCATCAGCAATAGCACTTAATTCACGACGCAGGTATCCATCATCATCTATACTGCCAACAATCTGTTCTGCTACTTTTAACTGGCGCTCATCCAACGATAACATGGAAAGCTGGTTAAGCAATATTTCATGGAATGACGTTTCTACTCTATGCGGTATTGTTTTAGTTTCTTCCTGGTCAGGATAATTATCATCGCGTAATTTATAATCACCTACATCGTCATCACCTTCGTTCACATACTCGCTTATATCAATATTGCCATACTCATCTTCACTCCCATCTTTATCAAAATCGTCTTCAATAGTTTCAAAATCTTCTTTTATATCATCTGCATCTTCATGCCCATCCTCGGCTGTTTCTAATGCAGGATTTTCCTCCAACTCTTCTTTTATTCTTTCTTCAAGATGGGCTGTAGGAACCTGCAGCAATTTCATTAGTTGAATCTGCTGAGGAGATAATTTTTGTAATAGCTTTTGCTGTAAGTTCTGGCTAAGAGACATTTTTTTATTAAAAGGAAATCATGAAATAGTATGTAAATTTACATATACTAAATCAATGATATGTTATTTTGGAATAAAATTTGTGGCCTTACTGCAATTTTTTCTATATCTGTGTTTTCTTGTTCTGCACAAAAAGCCAATCTTACTTTACAAACGATTGGAAACAAGCTGATATTATGCAACCTGGCAATAGATTCTTCTGAAAGTGTAAAAAATTTTTTTAAATCAAGACCTTCTGCATACCTTATACCGAAAGATTATTATACTCTGCACATGGGTATTATCTGCAAGAAAGAATTGGCTTTTGAAAAGCTAACGAAAATTCCTTTGAGATTACGTGTGGGTTCTTTACAGCAGTGTAATACTTTGGAAGGGAAAAGATAATCAAACAAAACGTATACGATCTTTATCGATGACCTAAGATTACATGCCAGGCATTATTCGTTCTTTCTAAAGTAATGTAGCGGTCAACTTTACTTTCGTTATTATACCTGGACATACTTGTAACTCCTATTATAATTTGTTTTTGTTCTAAGGGAACATTTACAAGATCGTATTTATAAAAATTCTGTTCCGAAGTAATAATAGAAACTATATTTTTTGGGTCATTTAAATTTATCTGCGAGCTGTCCGCAAAGGAATATATAACATACCTATTTATATCCGCCGGCAAAATGGCTTTATGTATTGAAATGTTTATTGAATTAGAAAAAACGTTGTTTGCACTGCTATCAAATGAAATAATCGGCGCTGCCGGTTTTATGTTATTTATCCATGGCATTGGAGGCACAAATGCAGGATACTTATAGTAATTGTTTTGCAGACTGTCGTTCCATCCATTAGGGTTTCTATTAAATGTTTTGCTGCTGAAGTAAATGCTTCCCTGCACTTGCGGATAACTTCGTATTTTTTTTATTTGATTGGGTAATTCATTTTTGTTCTTCCAGGCAACCGACTTTGGTTCAAACGCACGGTACACGCCGTGCCCGATATATAAATGCCTTCCATATGAATGCTGTGCCCACCAATCTATTAAGGTTTCAAAAGGAACAACTTTTTGTCCAAACTCCCAATATAATTGTGGAGCAACATAATCTATCCACTTCATTTTTAACCATAACATAATATCAGCATACAGATCATCATAATTTGTTTGGCCTGCTTTCGTATTACTGCCATCAGCATCTTTATCAATATTTCTCCAAACTCCAAACGGGCTTATCCCGAACTTGCAATATTTATTTTGCCGTTTAATAGTTGTGCCTAATAATACAATTATGGAATCAACATTACTCCTTCTCCAGTCATCTTTGCTCAACCCGTTTCCATACTTTAAAAATGAAGCTGTATCAGGAAATTCTTTACCAGCAATGCGGTATGGATAAAAATAATCATCAAAATGAATGGCATCAATGTCATAACGGCTTACAATATCTTTTACAACATCATTCACAAACTGCTGCACTTCTTTGTTGCCGGGGTCAAAGTATTTCTTGTCGCCATAGTTTAAGAACCATTCGGGATGCAGCTTTGTAACATGCAACGCTGCAATGGAAGATTTGCCAAGGTTAAATTCTGCCCTGTATGGATTTAGCCATGCATGAAACTCCATACCACGTTTATGAGTTTCATTTATCATAAACTGCAAAGGGTCATAATAACTATTTGGAGGTTTTCCTTGTGTACCAGTAAGCCATTCGCTCCAGGGTTCATATTGCGAGGGATAAAAGGCATCAGCTGCAGGACGTATCTGTGCAACAACAGCATTCATACCGTTTCTCTTGTGCATCTCCAACAACTTTGTGAACTCCGTTTTTTGACTGTCTGAAGCAAGATATTTAGTAGAAGGCCAATCAATATTATCAACAGTTGCAACCCAAACCGCTCTGAATTCGAATTTAGGCTGCGAAAACAAAAATTGACTTTTTAGTAAAAGGAAAACGAAGCAGGATAACTGAATTTTGATCATCGAAGATTCTTTAGACAATAACGCAATAACAGCGTTAACATTATCACATTACAAAGGTTAACATAATTTGATTTATGTTTTGATAAATATATGTAAGCAAATTGTCCTGTTAGCTAATCTTCGGCTGGTGATGTGTTATTGATTGCAGACGTTTCAAAAGGTATGCTTATAAGTTGGGGCGCAAATAAAAGTTTACGGTCACAAAAATTTTCAAAGTTCTTAAATATCACATTAAGCGTTATGAAATTCATCACGTAATTTCTTGTTTCTTTTGGAAGAAGATTTTTAATATCCCAAAAATCAGCATTTGCTTTATGGCATTTCCTCAAAGCATTTTTTACCGTTCCTAAACCGCAATTATAAGATGCAACCATCAGCAAGATGTCGTTGTTAAAGTTTAGTTTCCTGTCGCGTAAATACTTCGCTGCTGCAAGAGTTGATTTAGTAAAATTTTTTCTATCGTCTTTTATTGCTGCATCATTATCCTTTTCACTTATCTGTAATCCATATTCCTTTGCAACTTCGTCCATCATCTGCCAATAACCTACTGCACCTGCCTTAGAAACCGCGTTTGCGCTAAAGCCTGATTCAAGAGCTACTAACACTTTTAACTCTTCAGGTAATTGATAGCTTTTTAAAACAGCAGTTATTTTAGGAAAATATTTCTTTCCGGTTTCATAAGTTCTTAAAAGAAAACTCCTTTTTTTATCGCTAAAATTTTCGATATAATCCAGAGATTGTTCCCTGTAATCCTGCAAGTTGTCAGGAAATATTACATTAGATTCTACTATAGCCGGCTTATACTCTGCAGATTTATTTGATACAGCAGCAAGTAGTTTGGTAGTATCTATCCTGGTGATTTGGGCAGAAAGTTTTTTAATGCAAACTCCCGAAATAATAAATATGCTGTAGATAAATTTAATCGGATGTATTCTCATGGAAAGATTCAATTTTAAGGTATCTTCTTGTTAGAACGAAGCTTAAGGTTAGCTGATTTCTATAGTGGTTTAATAAAAAATCAGGAACTTTATGTTCACGGATTAAAGGTGGCAAAGGTAATGGCCTCATCCTCAAATGCCGTTAAAAGACCGTTAAAAGATCCATGCTTATTCGCCTCGCTTTTCTAATAATTATAGTACTGTTTTCCAAGGTTTACGGGCAACAAAAAGATGCTATAAATGTCTTGAAGACAATATCTTATGCTGAGGAAGCAAATCATCAAAGGTTAATGGACGCAGCATCAAATTACGCAACCAACGCTTCCAATAACTTTGATGTAAAATATTATCGTTGTGAATGGCAAGTTGATCCGGCTGTCAGATTTAT
>CAXSEB010000189.1:4738-4992 GCA_964235805.1 uncultured Chitinophagaceae bacterium
GTGGACAGTGTAGCGCAGCGAAACTTACTTCTCACAAAATTACAGGCAGAGAATGCTATTACAATAAACCTTATTAATGATGTACCCGCAGGTGTTCTGGATTCCGTAACAATTTATTATCACGGCGTGCCAGCTGATACCGGCTTTGGTTCATTTGTACAAAGCACACATGCCGGCGTTCCTATCATATGGACACTTAGTGAGCCTTATGGCAGCCGCGATTGGTGGCCATGCAAAAATGGCCTGGATGATAA
>CAXSEB010000190.1:0-4988 GCA_964235805.1 uncultured Chitinophagaceae bacterium
ATTATAAAGTGGTTTGGTATATGTACAGATATTGAGGAACAAAAAATGGCTTTAAACAGAAAGGATGAATTCATCAGCATGGCAAGCCATGAATTAAAGACGCCTGTTACTACGCTTAAGGCGTATACACAAATGCTGCTTTACGGTTTTCAAAAGGAGAACAATATTAAAGCTGCTGATTCCTTGCTACAAATGGATAAACAAACAAACAAGTTAACAGGCTTAATTGAGCAATTGCTTGATGCAACAAAAATAAATACTGGCGACATTCAATTTGAAAAGGAACCATTTAATTTTAATGAGCTGGTAATGGAAGAGGCAGCTCAATTGCAGCTTAGTTCACAAAATCACGACATACAACTTAATCTATCGGAAGCGCCAATTATAATATCCGGAGACCGCAACAGATTAGCGCAGGTAATTGGTAACCTTATCTCTAACGGAGTAAAATACTCTCCTGGTGCAAAAAGAATAATTGTCACAACTAACCAAATTGATAATTGCTTAAGGCTATCTGTTCAGGATTTTGGTATAGGTGTTCCTATTGATCAGCAAGCAAAACTTTTTAACCGCTTTTTCAGATCAAGCGAGGTGAAAAAAAATAACTTTCCAGGCCTTGGTCTTGGTCTTTATATCTCAAATGAAATTATTAATAGACACCTTGGTACTTTAGCTTTTGAAAGTGAGGAAGGAAAAGGATCAACATTTTGGTTTTCCTTACCCACGGCTTTTTTGGATTAATTAGTCTATAATATTCTTGTTTTCATGTGATGAGATGGGCTGGGTAAGATTATCATTATAATTTGTAAAATCTTTTCTTACTAATTTTACCACTCAACTTATAAAAATGAAATTGATATTTATGAGCATATTGGTTTGTTCTATTGCTGCATTATCCTGTAACAACCAAACGAGTGCTACCCAAATGAGTGCTACCCAAGCAACATCCGGTAAAGATTCGGCTTCAGAGGCTAACGTGGTTAATATAAAAGAAGATTCCGTTTTTTATTTAATAAATGGCAAAAATTATAAAGGATATGTTGTTTATAATTCAGCTAAAAAAGATAAGCGCCCCGGCGTACTTGTAGTTCATGAATGGTGGGGATTAACTGATTATCCCCGCAGCCGTGCAAGGCAACTGGCAGAGCTTGGGTATATTGCTATGGCTGTAGATATGTATGGTGATGGAAAAATTGCTGATGACCCCAAAGCAGCCATGGAGTATGCAATGCCCTTTTACAAAAATCCTGCCCTCGCAAAGGAAAGAATTGATGCTGCCATAAACAAACTAAAAGAATATGCTGAAACAGATTCGGCAAACATCGCAGCAATTGGTTATTGCTATGGAGGATTTGTGGTGCTTAATGCTGCAAAGCTCGGCGCAAATCTTAAAGGCGTTGTTAGCTTTCATGGCAATCTTTCAGGGGCTCCTGTTAATAAAGATTTACTTAAAGCAAAAATTCTTGTTTGCCATGGAGAGGCAGACGTAATGGTTAACAAAGAAGTTGAACCATTTAGGAAATCAATGGATTCTGCTGGCATTGATTACACTTTCAAATCATATCCAAACGCTACACATGCATTTACAAATCCACAGGCTACTGAAAATGGAAAGAAGTTTAATATGCCTATTGCGTACAATCCCTCAGCAGATTCAGCTTCATGGAATGATATGAAAGCTTTCTTTAAAAGAATTTTCCCTGAATAATTTTCTTATAGATTTTTTCTTGTGACAGTTATTACAAAGGCCAATACTTTCCTCTTCTCAATTTTATTTGTGGAATGAGGTATTTGGCATGCGATTGTCTGTAAAAACAAAAAGTTTTATAATGAATAATGATAAAGAAAAAGAATACAAAGAAACGCAATCAACAAGTTCGCCTGGAGCGTTAGGCGAAGATGCAAATAGAAATAAGCGGCAATCTTCAAACCCAATAAGTAAAGACAATATTCAAACATCACAGGAGGAAGGCCTGAATGAAGCACGTTCAGCGGGAAATGCAGGAGCTTTCGAGGGGTTAGAAAATACTGGTGAATAGCTAAGCCGAAATTGACTTTGTTCTTCTTATAAACTGTATTCTTTTAATGAGCATAAAAAAAATAAGCTGGATAGCCGGCGGAATTGTTCTTCTATTACTGCTAAGCTATATTTATTCCGGTTTTTCCAAACAAAATAATGCACCTAATGTAACAGGCTTGTTGGTAATGGGACTGTTATTGGGAGCAGCACTTATGTTTTTGATTGGTAAAGTAACCAGCTCACAAAAACAAAGTGTAATTAAAGAAAGTTCGCATACAGTTATAGAAAGCATGCGTAAAGTATTTAAAATTGTTTTTGCTGAAGGCCATTTTAATGAGCTGTATAATTATGAAGAGACTAAAAAATTGTTTGGTTTAATACCTTCTACAAAACGGGCACTTGTTATTATACAGGCAAAGGTGTTGGTAGGCTACAATTTTGAGAAATGTGTTTGGGATATGGATGAAGCCAATCAAAAGATCAACCTTGTCTCATTTCCTGAGCCTGAAATACTCAGCATTGAGACCGACTACAAATATTATAATTTTGATGAAAATCTTTTCAACTTATTAAGCCGGGAAGATTTGACACGTATACAGGCCAATGGTAAAAAGCAGGTAGAGTTGGCTGCTATAAAAAGCCACTTGCCTAAGATAGCCGCAGACCAGATGCGCACTATGCTTACAGAAGTAGTACAATCAAAAAACTGGCAGTTAGAAAATACGCATAAAATTTTAGTTGCAAATAATAAATCGATTCCTGCTCCCGAGGTATAACATCTAAACTAAGATTAGTGATTTCTTTAACATTTTAAATTAACCCTTTGCGTATATTGGGTATAAATAGATAAACATGAAATTATTAACCTCGATGTTCTTTGCAACTGCAATGTTTTTTACCATTACAGGTTGCGCTCAAAAAACAAAAAAAATCAAAGAAAAACCTTATACAGAAAACACTAAAGATCTTTCAGGATTAAGCCAGGCAACGTTTGCAGCGGGGTGTTTTTGGCATGAAGAGGCTTTATTCGAGAGCGTTAAAGGAGTTAAAGAAGCGGTATCCGGATATGCAGGTGGCCATACCGCAAACCCTGATTATGAAACTATAGAAAGTGGTTCAACAGGACATGCTGAAACGGTAAATGTTTATTACGATTCATCAGTTATCAATTATTCAACTTTATTAAAAGTTTATTTTGCAGGGCAGGATCCAACACAGGTGAACGGCCAGGGTCCTGATGAAGGAACCCAATACAGATCAATTGCTTTTTACCGAAACGCTAAAGAAAAATCTATGATAGAACAAGCTATCCATGATTTGAAAGCTTCAGGAAAGTATAATAAGCCAATAGCTGTGCAAGTTGCGCCAATGGCAAAGTTTTGGACTGCTGAAAATTATCACCAGGATTATATAAAGCAAAATCCCGGCGGTGGTTATGTACAAAATGTTTCTATCCCCGAAATACAACACTTTCAAAAGCAGTATCCCGAATTAGTAAAACCGGATCATATTTTTTAAACCTTTTGATCAGTATAAATTAAAGCTGCTTAATAGCAGCTTTTTTTATACTATTAAATAACAGTAACCTTGCACGATCTAACATTAAAGACAATTAGCAGGTAAAGGATTATTAAGGATTTTAGTTGTGCTATAGTACATTTTGTATTATGGCGCCGTTGCTTTAATTTTACGCAATATGCAGGCGGATTTGTTTATTGTTCAGTCTGTATTGTTTCCTTGTTTTATTGAACTAATAAACGAATATCATTCTGCACCTTTCCCAGGATTTAATTTCGTTTAAAAGTTTTAAGCTTGCCAAAAACAGCTTTGTTGTGTAATAAAGCTTGTAACGCAGGCAAGTAGTACTGTTTAACTATAAACGAATGACAATGAAAAAATCCATCCGGGAATATTTAAAAGAGAAAATACTTATTATTGATGGGGCCATGGGCACGATGATTCAGCAATATAAGCTTGAGGAGAAGGATTATCGTGGTGAAAGGTTCAAAGACTGGCACAAAGATGTGAAAGGCAATAATGATCTTCTTAGCATAACCCAACCACAAATTGTTGAAGAGATACACTTGGAATATCTTGAAGCAGGTGCTGATATAATAGAAACCAATACCTTTAGCAGCACAAGCATTGCACAGGCTGATTATGACATGCAGTCTTTGGCATACGAACTAAATGTTGAAGCCGCTAAATGTGCAAGGAAGGCGATAGAAAGATTTAATAAAAGCCGGAATAATTCAGCAAATAATCCAATATTCATCGCCGGTGCTATTGGTCCTACTAATAAAACCTTAAGTTTATCACCGGATGTAAATAACCCCGGCTATCGTGCAGTAACCTTCGACCAGGTGGCCGATTCATACCTTGAACAAATAAAAGGATTAGTTGACGGAGGCGTTGACCTGCTGTTAATAGAAACCATATTTGATACTCTTAATGCCAAGGCAGCTATCTACGCAATTAAAAAATTCTTTGCAGAAAATTACAAATTTTTTAATAATGGTGCAGACGAGGAATTGCCTATAATGATCAGCGGTACTATAACCGATGCAAGTGGACGTACTTTGAGCGGACAAACGTTGGAAGCTTTTTACATTTCTGTTTCACATGCACGCCCTTTAAGTATAGGTTTAAATTGCGCTTTAGGTGCAAAAGAAATGCGCCCACATATTAAAGAGCTAAGCCAGCTGGCAGATTGCTATACATCTGCATATCCTAATGCCGGCCTGCCAAATGCATTTGGTGAATATGATGAACTACCACAGCAAACGGCGCACATTATTGAAGAATGGGCTGCAGAAGGATTTGTGAATATTGTTGGGGGCTGTTGTGGCACCACTCCGGATCACATAAGGCACATAGCACAACACGTTAAAAATTATAAACCAAGAAGACTGCCAGTTTTGGAGGACGCTTTAGTTTAGATATGAGCGAAGTAAATATAATACAACCA
>CAXSEB010000191.1:0-4963 GCA_964235805.1 uncultured Chitinophagaceae bacterium
GCTGCAAGAGGAATGATGATTGATACAATGAAAACTTTTGGTCCCGACTCATTTGCAGCTCGACTTAGCAGTATTTTACAGGGCTGTTCTGATACTACATTTTATGTTGTTGCGCTCTACTTCGGGTCAGTGTCTATAAAAGATACAAGATATGCAATTGGAGCTATGCTGCTTGCAGATCTTGTTGGAATAGTCACTTCAATTATTATGGCTTATTTCTTTTTTGGTAACACAGCTTAGCACGTTAGCGCCTTCTATGCCTGGGTGCAGGATGAATCTTTGGCAACTTAAGGTTATTTATTTGAGCCGAGTCTGGTATTTCTTCTGCTACTGATGATTCTTTGCTGTTGATATTTTTTTCTTCCTCTTCTGTATTAAAATAAGGTTCAAAGATATTTACTATTTTTTTTGCGTCATACACAGCCCTGTTATACTTGTTCCCTAAAACTATTATTGTTGCTGAATCCTGGAAGAGATGTATTAAAATAGAATTGTTGCCATGCCACCAGCCGGTATGAAATACGATCTTTTTTCCATCAGGATAAATATTCATTCGCCATCCAAGTCCATAATTTTTGATGCCTGGTTTTTCGTTGCTGTAAGGCGTAAAAGCTTCTTCAAGCGTTTGCTTGCTAAACATTTGATTGCTGTAAAGCGCCTGATCCCACTTTAAAAGATCCTCCGGTGTGCTGTAAATATTTTTATCGCCATACTCGCCATCTAAAAAATTAAATACTTCGGGCCGCCACCGCCAATCATACGAAGGCATTGCCCTTGCAGTGTCATTCATAGTAAACACATATGTATCATCCATCTTTAACGGCTTAAAAAAATAGTGTTGCATAAAATCAGGGTATGTTCTGCCTGATGCTTTTTCAATTATCAAGGCAAGCAATGCAAAGTTTGTATTACAATAATTAAATCGAGTACCCGGCAGATGTGTAGGGGCAGGTTTATATTTTATCAGGTAATCAAGAACATCTCTGTTGGTTGATACCTTTGAAACATCCCAGCCAAGCTTTTGCAAAAAATAAATGTAATTAGGTAAGCCGCTCCTGTGGTTCAACAGCATCTTTACAGTTATGCCTGTATATGGAAAACCCGAAAAGTATTTAGTGAGATCATCGTTTATGTTCAGCTTACCCATTTCTGCCAACTTCAAAGTAGCCATTGCAGTAAATGTTTTAGATACAGAAGCAAGGTGGAAAGCACTGTGTTCGTTTATAGAATCTTTTTTAGCAATGTTTGAAAACCCGTTATAAGCTTCAAAGATTACAGTTCCTTTTTTAGCTACAAGTATGCCCCCATTAAATCCACGCCGGAGTAATAAGCTGTCATAAAATGATTTTATGGCCTGGTAGTATCTTGAGAATTCCTGCGGTTCAATTTTACCCGGCTTAGGCGGCGTGTAGGCGATTGTATCTGTAGCCGGAGCTTTTGACTGATCAATAGTTGCAGAAGAACAAGAGGCAAGAGTAGCACAAAAAGTTAAATACAAAAACGGTTTTAATCTCTCCATTAAAATTGATAAATAGGTTAAGAAGCTATATTTGTAAAACTACAGTACAAAATTTATTTGAAAGAAACTATATGGCAGACAAAGGGACAACGAGTTATCCAAAAGAAAAAATTAACATTCTTTTTTTAGAGAACATAAGTGATGCGGCGATAAAAAAATTTGCTGATGCGGGATACAATTCAGTTAGGAAAATTCCGGGTGCATTAAGTGAAGAGGAATTAATAAAGCAAGTTAAAAATGTGCATTTATTAGGTATCCGGTCTAAAACTCAAATTACAAAAAACGTGTTGGATAATGCTGATAAGCTGCAGGCTATTGGTTGTTTTTGTATCGGCGTAAACCAGGTTGATTTAAATGAAGCTACCAAAAAAGGAGTAACTGTTTTTAATGCACCTTATTCCAATACAAGGTCTGTAGCGGAGTTAGTTATTGCAGCATCTATAATGCTGATAAGAAGAATTCCGGATAAAAACAAGGCTGCTCATGAAGGCATATGGCTTAAAGAGTCAAAGGGCAGTTATGAGCTAAGAGGCAAAACAATTGGAATTATTGGCTATGGAAATATTGGCTCACAGGTTAGTATTCTCGCAGAATCGTTAGGGCTTAAAGTTATTTTTTATGATGTTGAAACAAAGATGCCTTTGGGCAATGCCGAAGCAAAAAAATCGCTGAAAGAAGTTTTAGGCAATGCGGATATTATTACACTTCATGTACCTGATGTGCCTTCTACAAAGTACATGATCAATAAAAATATTCTTAAGTATTTTAAAGAAAATTCCATTTTAATAAATTATGCAAGGGGAGAAGTTGTTGATCTTGTTGCATTAAGCAAGGCTTTGCTGGAAGGTAAACTTTCAGGAGCTGCTATAGATGTATATCCAGCGGAGCCTGAAAAAAATGGCGATAAATTTATTACTCCGTTGCAGGGATTGAAAAACGTTATTCTTACCCCTCACATTGGTGGCAGCACAGAAGAAGCTCAGCAAAATATCGGGGAAGATGTGAGTAATAAATTGTTCAACTTTCTGGAAAAAGGAATTACCTATGGCTCACATACCATACCGGGCTTGAGTCTTCCGCCGCAGGAGGGGACGCATCGCATATTGCATATTCACAATAATGTACCTGGTGTTTTATCTGATATCAATACACGGCTCTCTGAAAATAATACCAATATTCTTGCTCAATACTTAAAAACAAATGATGACATTGGGTATGTTGTTTTAGATATTGATAAGAGCACCTCAAAAAATGCACTTGAATTCTTAAAGCAGGTAAAGGAAACAATTAAGGTAAGATTGTTGTATTAATTAGGGTTCCAGGTATAAGGCTTCAGGTGCAAAGTTTTTGAAGCAACCATCAGTTATCAACTATCAACTTTTTAAATTATGGTTAATGAGATAAAGCCATTCAACGCAGAGAGCCCTGTAAGGCCTGCCGTTAAAGTGGTAATTCTTGGCGGCGGCTTTGGCGGATTAAAATTAGCAAGATCATTGAATAATAAAGCCGGTTTTGAAGTGGTATTATTGGATCGGTTCAATTACCACCAATTTCAGCCACTGTTTTACCAGGTAGCCACTGCGGGGCTCGATCCTAGTAACATTTCTTTTCCGTTAAGAAAGGTTTTTCATGAAAGTAAGAACGTTCATTTTAGAATGGCAGAAATCACATCTATTGTCTCTGCTGAAAATAAAGTGATTACAAATTCAGGAGATTTTTTGTATGATATATTGGTTATAGCAACAGGTGCAGACACAAACTTTTTTGGTAACCAGCAAATGAATGATTTCTCTTTCCCCATGAAAAGCACAGTGGAAGCTTTGCAGATAAGACATAGATTGATTCAGAATTTTGAAGATGCCTTACTGGTCACTGATGAAAAAGCATTGCAAAGTTTAATGACTGTAGTTTTAGTTGGGGGCGGCCCTACCGGTGTTGAGATGAGCGGTGCCATAGCTGATATGCGAAGATTCGTGTTACCAAAAGATTATCCCGAACTTGACTTTAGTAAGATGAAAATATATCTGCTTGAGGGTTCACCAAAAACGCTTGGTGCCATGAGCGAACAATCAAGTAAAGACTCGCATGATTATTTGGAAAAGCTTGGTGTAATTGTAATTAATAATTCGGTTGTAAAAAGCTATGATGGTAAAACAGTTACTATGCAAAACGGGGATACTATTGAGGCAGCAATGGTAATTTGGGCCGCCGGCATTAAAGGAAATGTTCCTGAAGGAATTGATAAAGACCTGGTTGTAAAAGGCAACAGGATTAAGGTTGATAGGATGAATAGAGTCTTAGGTTTTGAGAACATTTATGCCCTTGGAGATGTAGCTTCTATGGAAACTGAAAAATATCCTCATGGCCATCCGCAAGTAGCTTCTGTGGCCATCCAACAGGGAGACAGGCTTGCTCAAAACCTTATAAGAAAAGAAATGAGAAGCCCCCATGTAGAAGAGTTTGAGTACTATGATAAAGGCTCAATGGCCACTGTAGGCCGTAATCTTGCGGTTGTTGATTTGCCAAAACCTAAGCTGCACTTCAAAGGTTTTTTTGCATGGATTATATGGATGACCCTGCATCTTTTTTTGTTGTTGGGCGTTAAAAACAAACTGTCTGTTTTTTCAAACTGGATATATAATTACGCTACTTATGATCAAAACCTGAGATTGATATTCAAAGAATTCTATAAACCGAAACCATAATATGAGTTTCGTTTTTTTGAAGGCTGACTGGAATAATCTTATAATGGCTAATTATATTATTCATCCGGCTCTCTTAAAGCCATACCTGCCAAAGCACACTGAGCTTGATTATTATGAAGGCAATACTTATGTAAGCCTTGTTGGCTTTATGTTTAATAATACAAGAATACTTGGCATCAGGATTCCGTATCACGTAAATTTTGAAGAAGTGAATCTCCGCTTTTATGTGAGATACTATGAACAGAATGAATGGAAAAGAGGAGTAGTTTTTATTAAAGAGATAGTGCCGAAACATGCCATCGCTTTTGTTGCCAATACTTTTTATCATGAGAGGTATGTAACAACAAAAATGAAGCATGTAATACAAAAGAAAGAACAGGAGTTACGTGTGGAATACTACTGGCGACAAAATGCACAATGGAATAAACTGGGAGTTGTAGCCGAAACGCATGCTCTGCCGATGATAGCTGGAAGTGAGGAAGAGTTTATTGCACAACACTACTGGGGTTATTCCAAATATAATGAACAAACAACTTTTACTTATGAAGTAAGGCATCCTTCATGGAAAGTTTACCCGGTAAAGAAGTTACAAATTGATTGTGATTTTGGCTCGCTATATGGACAGTCATTTTCTTTTTTACAACAGCAAAAGCCATCGTCTGTATTCCTTGCTGATGGCTCCAACGTAACTATTTTGCAGAAGAAGAATGCAAGGCCGTTACTGGTTTAGTATTTTTTT
>CAXSEB010000192.1:0-4939 GCA_964235805.1 uncultured Chitinophagaceae bacterium
TTTAACCGGATGTACCCGCATTATATCATCTGAAAGATCCCTGATGTTATCCGTTAAACCAATCTCTTTTATCGATGGTGTGATAAGCGTTTTAGAAAGCTTTCTTATCTCATCAATCGCCTGCAACGTATAAGTAGATGAACTTGACAAAAGTGAATCCCTGTTAACATTATCTCTTCTTGCCATATCAATATATAAACGTGTTGCACCTAATAACTGGTTTACGTTATCATGCAGTTCCCTTCCAATTTCAGAACGTTCTCTTTCCTGCGCTGCTACCACTGCTTCAGTAATTTCTTTCTGTCTGATAATTTTGTCTAATGCAATTTTTTCCTCGGCATTTTTTCTTTCAGTGATATCTCTCGAGTTAACCACAATACCTTTTACTGATGGATCATCAACAAAATCAGACATTGCGCTTTCCATCCATCTCCATTCTCCGTAAGCATTCAAGACTCTGTGTGCAGGCGCTGTTAAATGTTTCTCTGTATTTAATTTTTTAAACAATGTTTTTACTTCTTCAATATCATCCTTATTTATGTAGGCGAATACATTTTTGCCTAACAAAAATGCAGGTTCATAACCAAGAATATTCTTTACCGAATCACTTAGGTATAAATAATTACCGTTCTTATCAAGAATGCTAATGATATCTGAACCGTTTTGCACAAGCGATTTAAACCGTTGTTCGCTTAGTATTACTTTTTGCTCCGCAGTTTTTCTTTCTGTTATATCCTGCGAGGCACCAATAGCCCGTAGGGGCTTGCCATCGTTATCACGAATTATATAACCACGATCGTATATAAAAACATAAGTGCCATCATCTCTTATAACTCGGTATTCGGCTTCAAATAAATTATCACCAATGGTTTTATAAAGTAATTTTTGCAGTATGTTGTTCACTCTTTCCTGGTCGTGCGGATGAACACGCTGTTTAAAATCTACCGGTGTTTTACCGGTTGTTCCATTTCCATTATTAAATGTATTTACCAAACGTTCTTTGTTTCTATAAATCTCCCCGGTTAAAATATTCCAATCCCAAACTATATCGTTAGTAGCCTTGCTTACCAGGTTGAACCTTTCATTACTTTCTTCAATTATATCAAGATTTCTTTTTCTTTCTATTGCATATCTCACCGTTTTTTCAAGCAGCTTGTTATCATAATCACCTTTAATTAAAAAGTCCTGCGCTCCAAGCGAGATAGCTTTTACTGCTATCTGTGAATCTGCTAAACCTGAAGAAATTATTACGGGAGTTTTAGAAGTTGTCTTTATCAGTTCAGTAAATGATTCCAGGCCAGAACTGTCCGGTAAAAACAGGTCTAAGAAAATTAACGAAAAAGTTTGTTGTTGTAAAAGATTGATTGCATCATTAAGTGCCGCAACAGATTTTATTTGAGAGAATACCAGCTTTGTGCTTTTAAGGATTTCGTTTAGCAATAGCTGATCGCCTGGATTATCTTCAATTATAAGAATGGAATGCGATTGATCCATTGAATTAATTTGTATTTGGATAAGTTACACAATCAAGCCAAAACGATTCAATGTGATGGATTACATTATTGAACTCAACAAGGTTTGCAGGCTTTACTATATAGCAGTTTGCCTGGTTGTTGTAGGAATATTCTATATCTTTTTGAAGCGAAGAGCTGGTTAACATAACCACCGGTATTGTCTTTAACTCGTTGTCTGATTTAATATAATGCAATACTTCTTTTCCATCAACCCTGGGCAGGTTTATATCTAAAAGAATAAGGCTGGGCCTTCGTTGCATGGTATAGGTATCATTTGAGCTTAAATACTGAATAGCCTGCTCACCATTATTTACTACATGAATGTCAACCTCGATCCTGTAGTTTTTAAAGGCTTCAACTATCAGTTCTACATCACCTTCGTTATCTTCAATTAACAACACTCTTGGTTCGTTCTCCATATATAAGTGGTTATTTTTAATTACTTAAACTGCATCGGCAACAGCAACTTGCAACACCGGTTTTTTTGAAATAGTAAAATAGAATTTGCTTCCTGCCTTCACTGCCGATTCTACCCAAATCCGGCCTCCATGCAAATCAACAATCTTCTTACAAATTGCAAGGCCTATTCCTGTTCCACTAAATTCTGTTCTGCTGTGTAATCTTTGAAAAATAATAAAGATCTTTTCAAAAAACTTTGCATCAATGCCAATGCCATTATCTTTTACAAAGAACTCCCATTCATCATCTTTTTCATTACAACCTATTTCTATCACAGGCGCTGTGACTGACCTGTATTTAAGTGCATTGCTAATAAGGTTTTGGAATAATCTTGCTAATTGAGAAGAGTTGCCGCATACTTCCGGAAGCGGCGCTACGGTCAGTGATGCTGCGGATTCATTAATATGAGGGTTGAGAACCTGCAGCGTTTTGGTGATAAGCTCATCAAGATTTATAAGCGTATGATTTTGTTTATCAGAACTTATTCTTGAATATTCTAAAAGATCAAGAATCAATGTTTTCATTCTGTCTGCCCCATCTACCGCGTACTCTATGTATTTCTGTGCTGTTTCATCCAACTGGTGATCATACTTTTGCTGAAGCAATTGTAAGAAACTGCTAACCATTCTTAGTGGTTCCTGCAAATCGTGAGAAGCTACGTAAGCAAATCTTTCCAATTCCTCATTGGAAATGGCTAATTCTTCGGCTCTTTTTTCCAGGGATTTATTTAAGTTACTTATGGCAATTTCGTTAGACTTTAATTCTGTAACATCCTGCATTGCCCCAATCATGCGATATGTACCGCTATTGTTTCTTAACAAGATTCCCCTGTCAGAAATGTATGCAACGGACCCATCTGCTCTCATATACCGATATTCATCTTTCCAGTTGGATTCTTTGTGATGAACAATCTTATTTAAACGGGAAAGAATTACTCTTTCTTTATCTTCCGGGTGTATATGATTATACCATGTAGAGAAATCGCCGGTATTGTTTTGTATATCATGACCAAACAATTCTTTAAATCCATCGCCGAAATATAAATGCTTCGATTTAACGTCCCAATCCCAGATGGCATCAAAAGTGGCTTTGCTAACATGTTCAAACCGTTCATTACTTTTTAGTAAGACTTCTTCCTGTTGTTTTCTTGAAGTGATATCAGACAAGGATGAGATGATCCTCTCTTCATTGTTTGCATTTAAAAATTGTGTTGATGTGAACTCCAGCAAAATACGGTCGCCATTCTTTTTTATCCCGCAAACTTCACCTTTCATATGGCCCGTTTTTTTACGCTGCTGTAAAGCGGTTATAAAATTAGGATCTTCATCTTCAAGTATTTGGTGGCGGTCAGTGGCGGTCAACTCATCCCTGGTGTAGCCAAACATTTGGCATGCTGCAGTATTTGTATCAAGTATTTCTCCTTTACTATTGGTAAGAAAAAAGGCGCTGGTTGAGTTTTCAATTACTGCCTTATATAATAGCTGGCTTTCTTTTAGTTGTAGCTCTGATGTTTTTTCCCTTGTGCCGGAAATTGATCTATCAAAAGTCTTAAATTCTGTTTGTATTATTTCGTTCATCTACATCAATTGGATTATAACTCTTCATAACCTTAAAATGCCTTGCCTGAAGGATTTGAAATATTAACCCTGGTAAATTTTTTATTTATATACAGAGAAAGCATACTTATAGGATTTGGAGGAGTAATGCAAGATATGACAATAAATAATATTTTGCAACATGTATTTACCGGATTTCTATCTCATTAGATCAAAATCTTTATAATGCATCTGTCACAATATCCTTCAAAAGCAATAACGTTAAAAGCCGGAAGTTATTGGTAGCATTTGTTATTAGCTCTAATATTTATTTATAAGATTTGCAATAAGAGCCGTCCAACCTGTTTGATGGCTGGCACCAAGGCCTCTGCAGGTATCGCCATGAAAGTATTCATAAAACAAAATGAGCTCTTTATTTTCTTCTCTTGTGTAAAACCAGTTGTAAGGGCCATGTACGAGCCTTTCATCTTTTTCATTGGTTTTAAAAATGTTCAGCAAGCGTTCTGTTAATGCATGCGCCACTTCCTTTAAGTTTAAGAACTCACCTGAACCCTTAGGACATTCTACTTTTAAACTATCTCCATAAAACTGTCCATACTTTTGCAGCGCTCTTATAAAAAGATAATTTACCGGCATCCACACAGGCCCACGCCAGTTTGAGTTGCCGCCAAAAATGCCGGAAGTTGAATCTGCTGCATCGTATTCAACAGTATATTTTGTGCCTTTAAAATCGAGTGTATAAGGGTTGTCTTTGTAATATTTTGAAAGAGCTCTTATTCCACCCTGTGATAAAAACTCATTTTCATCTAATAGCTTTTCCAGTAATAACCTTATCCTGTCTGAACGTTCAAGTGATAACAAAATGCATTCATCTTCACTCTTTTGCTCGCTGGGTAAATACTTATTATTACTGATCCTGTATTCCTTAAACCATTGTAATCTTTTTTTAAAGTCAGGTAACTTATCCAGCGCCTCCTTGCTTATATATGACACAGCAAATAAGGGCGTAAGGCCTACGATAGACCTTACTTTTAGCGGAAAGGGCGCTGAATTATTTGCACTCAGCATATCGTAAAAAAAGTTATCATCATTATTCCACAAACCCAATTCGTTCAAGGCTTCTGAAATAAGAATAAAGTGTTCGTAAAACCGCGTTCCTGAATCTTCAAATGAGGCATCGTTTACAGCAATCTCAAGAGCTATATCCATCATGTTAAGCGCATACATACCCATCCAGCTTGTGCCATCAGCCTGCTCCAGAGTTATGTCAGCCATTTGATTATTTCGATTAAAAACCCCTATGTTATCAAGGCCTAAAAAGCCACCTTCAAAAATATTGTTGCCATTAGAATCTTCACGGTTCGTCCACCACGTGAAGTTTATTATAAGCTTTTGAAAAATTCTTTTCAG
>CAXSEB010000193.1:0-896 GCA_964235805.1 uncultured Chitinophagaceae bacterium
ACTGGTGTAATTCAATTCTATTTTTGGTAAAACAGGTATTGGCTGGTATACATCACCTTTCACCGGATCATTATATCTGTATTGAACAGGCCGTTTAATTAAAAAATCCTGCCCTAAAATGTTTATTACAAACCTGGCTTCAAAAGAAGGTTCGTTCTCTGCTTTTCCAATCAATGCCTGGTCTCTTACATCAAATGTTCCATTTAACTGCGGATAAACGAGCCAATAAGGCTGTGATATCATTTTAGTTTCTGAAACATTAATTGTTTTATTTACAGTGAAGTTTTGGTTAAAGAGCAAAGGATTTGAAAACGAAGAATCATAATTCTCAATACTTAATTTTTTTATTGTTGCATTTACATTTTTTCTTTCATCAACAAAAAAGCTTACTCTCAAGCTATCACCTTGTACCACACTCGGCTGGCTACTTATGGCTTCAACAAATAAAGCACTGCATTCTTCAATCAATTGCTGTACCTCGGACATTTTTTTTGTCTTCCAGTTATTATCTGGCATTTTCTTCATCTCGTGGTATAAATTTACCAGTGAGGTAACGGACAATTCTGGTTTTTCGATGTTATAAGTATTGATTATTTTATCAACCATTGGTTGTATGCGCTCACCGCCTGTGATTCTTTTCCAATCAATGTCAATGCCATCCATTAAGCTAAATTTAGGTGCATCGCCGCCAGTTGTAACAAAGTATTCAAATGATTGCCCTCTCCTTCTTGGCCGGCCCTCGCCCTGGCTCTTATGCAGTGTACGTGCTTCTCCGCCCATTTCGCCATAACTTTTTCCAATTAGCGGGTTGTAACCGCCAATGTCAATTTTCAACTGGTCTTCACTGGTTGTGTTAGTACCTCCAAAATTAAAAGTGTTCCATAAAATTCTTTTAG
>CAXSEB010000193.1:906-4924 GCA_964235805.1 uncultured Chitinophagaceae bacterium
TCACTCCGTATTTAAATTGCTCAGGGAATTTTTTGGGATCAGCCGCAGCAGTAAAAGCCTCATCAGCCAATATTGCGGAAGCAGCATGGTGCCCATGCCCGGCCCGTGAATCAGGGGGAAATCTCTTTATAATTACATCAGGTTGAAATTGTCTTATCACCCAAACTACATCACTTAAAATTTTTTCTTTATCCCAAATCCGCAAAGCTTCATCTGCACTTTTGCTATATCCAAATTCATAGGCTCTTGTAAAAAATTGTTCAGCACCGTCAACTCTTCTTGCTGCTAATAATTCCTGCGTGCGAATTAATCCTAATTCGACGCCCTGCTCATCACCAATTAAATTTTGGCCTCCGTCACCACGTGTTAAACTTAGGTAGCCGGTTCGGTACAATTTTTCGTTTGCCAGGTATGGAAGTAATGCATTGTTCTCATCATCAGGATGTGCAGCGATATAAAGAACCGAACCTAGCACATCCAGCTTTTTTAATTGCTGGTATATTTCTGATGAAGTATAAATCCTTGGCACCTGGCAAATTGAGCCAACAGAGATTTGAATGAATACCACCATAAAACATACTATGCGCATAAATACAAATTGATTTACGAATGTAACACATACATGAACGTGAAAGTATTGGCAAAACAGAGCTTACTAGAATCACTTGGAAAAGTTTTGGAACAACCGCTCTTAAATTAAGAATAATAGTACAGGCAAACACTGTTTCACAATTTTATATATTCCTGCTTATTACATTATTTTTTAAAGGGTGCAACCTGAAACAAACGTTTAAAGTCTATACTCAAAACAAAGTTTTATTTCTGTATATCATTAATAGACGATTCATTTGTTTAAACTTCATCTAAGAATTGTTGAAAATTTTAACAAAAAAAGTTGTTTAGTTTTCTATCTTTAAATTCTTAGACAAGTGTCCTTCTAATTAATATTTATACAGTTATATTTCGGGCTTTTTATAATCTCCAATACTTATAGAATTCTGCGTTCTCAATATCTTATCTAATTACTTCTCTGAAACTTTAATTTTAGTATTGTGAAAAAAATTAGTTCTTCGTTTAACACGAATATTTCTAAGATTTATCTGCTTGTACTTGCCTTTGTTTTGGTTATACAACAGCATCAAGTTTTTGCCCAGACTTCTAAATATATTTCATTTACGCAGTCTACGCAATCTGTAGACATACAGCAGGGAAGTACTGAGAGTCTTACCGATTATATTTCAACTTCAGATAATGCACCGGTAAGTGCTACTTTAACTGCAAAAGATGGAGGAAACAACGTTCCCACGTGGCTTTCGGTTGATGGGCATCTTTTGAACGGAATACAATATACAACCGGCTCTGAGATCAGTTTTAGCTTTGACGGTACTAATTTATCGGTTGGTAAATATTCTGCCACGGTAACTGCCGCGGCTACCGGATATACCAGTGCTATTATGAAAATTTACTTAACAGTAACATCGGCCAACACCGGAACTCTGGCAAACCTAAAAGTTAATTTCCAAGATTCAGCGACGAAAACTCCTGTGGGTTGGTTAAAGGATTACGGCCAGTCTTTTGGCCTGCGTACTTCTGCTAACCAGGGAACAGGTAACGCTTATGGCTGGGTATCCCGTGCAAGTTTTTCTGTAATTGACTTAACAAAGAATGGTCGAAAAAGAAGTTCTCCTACAGATACTCTCAAATCTACTTTCATGCACATGCAGGCAAGTGATATAGCATCTACTCCCACATTAAATCATGCTGAAGGAATATGGCAATGCCAGGTTGCGAATGGTAATTATAGAGTAACTGTTTCGGTTGGCGATGGTGGTGGTTACACTAATAGCAGCCATTCTATAAATATTGAAGGCGTAAGTGCGATTTCTAATTTTGTTCCTACAACTACAAACTTATTTAACGCTTCTACTTTAACCGTTTCAGTTTCTGACGGATATTTAACGGTAGATGCAAAAGGAGGCACTAACACCAAGATCAATTACATCATTATACAGCCCGACACCAGCAAGCGTCCATCTGTATTAGGCGTTAATCCACAAAACAGCTCAATTAATGTAAATGAGAACTCATCAATATCTACAAGTATATTAAGGTTGCCAAACAGTGGTGTAAACAATTCTACTATTACTACTAACAATGTATTTCTTGCTGAAGAAGGTACAAATGTAATAGTTCCATCAACTGTAAATGGAACCGGCGGCGGAGATGCGATAACTCTTGTTCCTAACGAACCATTAAAACTAAATACAACATACCGGTTTACTATTACACCCCTGGTAAAAGACCTTTCAGATTCTTCATTTATACCTTACTCTAGCATATTCACCACAGGTTCAAGTTCAACGAGTGACATAATTAATGCGCAATTTGATAAGATACCTCTGTCGAACACAGTAGGGCAACACTCAAGCCTTACAATTGGGCCTGACGGCAAATTATATGCATTGACTATTGATGGTATAATACAACGATATGTCATCAATCCTGATGGAACTTTGCAAAGTCCACAACTAATTTATTCCCTGCAAGATGAGTATGGAAGCAGGCAACAAAGGCTTGCCATTGGTCTTCGATTTGATCCTTCATCTACTGCAACCAATTTAAAGTTGTGGGTAACACATAGCACCTTCGTGTTCTTAAACGGTCCTGATTGGGATGGTAAACTTACAAGGCTTACTGGTCCTAATCTTGAGAACGTTCAGGATATTGTTATAAACCTTCCCAGATCGAGAAAAGATCATCTTACCAATAGTATTGCTTTTGGTCCTGACGGTGCTTTATATTTTAACCAGGCATGTAATTCTGCAATGGGCAGGGCAGATAATACGTGGGGCAACCGGAACGAGCATTTGTTATCAGGAGCATGTCTTCGACTTGATCTTTCAAAAATAACCAGTTTTCCTTTAGATGCTAAAACACCTGAAGGAGGCGGAACTTATGATCCATACGCTTCCAACGCTCCCTTAACTTTGTATGCTACCGGCATTAGAAATGGTTACGATTTGTTATGGCACAGCAATGGCCAGCTTTACATACCAGCTAATGGTTCCGCCGCAGGCGGTAACACACCGGCATCAGTTGCGGGTACAAGAAGGCCAGATGGTACAACTTATAACGGTCCTTCTATTCCCGCTTTAAGTAATGTACAGCAAACCCAAAATGATTATCTCTTCAGGATTACAAAAGGCGGGTATTACGGACACCCAAATCCGTTAAGAGGTGAATACGTATTGAACGGCGGAAACCCAACTTCACCAATTGATCCTGCACAGGTTATGGCTTATCCTTTAGGAACAGCCCCTGATGCAAACTACCGTGGATACGCTTTTAATTTTCAGACCAATAAATCACCCGATGGAGTTATAGAGTATAAAAGCAATACGTTCAGCGGGGCATTGAAAGGTAAGATAATGGTGGTAAGGTACAGCCAGAACAATGATATCATTACTTTAACTCCAGGCGGCGCAAATAACGATATTATCAGTTCCACAGAAGGTACATCAATTGTTGGTTTTTCAGGTTTTAATGATCCACTTGATCTTACGGAAGATACTACTAAGGGTACAATATATGTCTCTGAATATGGCGATAGCGGAAGAATAATACTGCTCCGGCCGAAAAATGTTGTTGTTGCTAAAAAGGCAAGTATCACTTTATCTCCTATGGCTGATGCTCTCGTGCGTAGCGGAACATATGCCAATACAAACTTTGGGTTAGATTCACTTCTTGATGTAAAGATTGCGACTTTAAGCGGTTACTCAAGGCGGTCTTACTTAAAATTCAGCGTTGATAGTTCAAGCTTAAAAAACATAAAAAACATCACATCAGCCAAGCTTAGAATATACGGACGCAATGTAGAAAACTTTGCTTATGTGTATTTATCTGTGTTTGGTGTAACTAATGATACCTGGACAGAGAACGGAATTACCTGGAATACTGCACCTGCTGCTGCAACATTTGCTTTAAATTCAACAGCAGTAAGTGATTTGAAAAAATATTA
>CAXSEB010000194.1:0-4288 GCA_964235805.1 uncultured Chitinophagaceae bacterium
ATTGCTGCAGGCGAAGTAATACAGCGCCCTGCCAGTGCTGTAAAAGAGCTTCTGGAAAATGCTGTAGATGCCGGGGCCACAGAAATAAAACTTATAGCAAATGATGCCGGCAAAGCTCTTATACAGGTAATAGATAATGGGCACGGAATGAGTGAAACGGACGCCAGGATGTGCTTTGAGCGACATGCCACTTCAAAAATAAAAAATATCGATGACCTGTTTCACATTAAAACTATGGGTTTTAGAGGAGAAGCATTGGCAAGTATTGCGGGCGTAGCGCAGGTGGAATTAAAAACCAGGAAAGCAGAAGATGTAACAGGCACTTATATTGAAATAGAGAATAGTGTAGTAAGATCTCAGCAACCTGTAGCCATGCAACAGGGAACCAGTATCTGTATGAAGAACCTCTTTTTCAATGTTCCGGCAAGGAGAAATTTTTTAAAAAGTAATGCTTCTGAATTAAGACATATTGTAGATGAGTTCATAAGGATCGCAATGGCTTTTTCGGAGATCTTTTTCTCATTCACATCTAACGGGCAACAGGTTTTTTATTTGGAAAAGGGATCATTAAAACACCGGATTGTGCAGATTTTGGGCAACAGTTATATAGCAAAATTAGTTAGTGTACATGAAGAAACAGATTACATCAATATCTATGGGTTTGCCGGAAAACCTGAAACTGCAAAAAAAACACGTGGTGATCAGTACTTCTTTGTAAATAACAGGTTCATAAAAAGCGCATATTTAAATCACGCTGTTATGAGTGCTTTTAGCGACATGATTGCCAAGGACAGTTTCCCCATGTACACTTTATTTATAGATATTGATCCTTCAAGGCTTGATATTAATGTTCATCCCACCAAACAGGAAATTAAGTTTGAAGATGAAAAGATTATTTATGCATTCGTTCAATCCGCCGTTAAACATGCGCTTGCACAGTTTAGCATTACACCAACGTTAGATTTTGATCTCGATCTTACTATACAACAAACCGATGCGGTAAGTAAACCTTTTACTGAAGAGAAGCGATCTGCAGCTTTTTCATCTTCTTTATACAACACATTTACACAAAAACACCAGGCCCATTTTATTGAAAGCAGAAGTGAGTTAAAGCATTGGAAAGAAAATAAGGAAGTGCCCTATGTAGATCAGTCTTATGACATTGGCGAATTGCAGCAAACAAGGCCAACAACGCAAAAGATAGAAGCAGGTGCTGAGATATCAAACTTTTTGATTCCTGATGACAAAAAGCAAACTGGCGATAATTTAATCCAGGTGCATAACTCGTTTATTATTTCTCAAAATCAAAGCGGGTTTATAGTAATTCACCAGCAAAATGCACATGAACGAATTTTATATGAGCGTTTTATGAATGCGCTGAAAGGCAAGCCCATAGCCACACAGCGAAGCCTCTTTCCAGCTACAATAGAACTAACACCCGGCGACTGTGTTTTATTAAATGATCTATTAATTGATCTTCAATTATTAGGTTACCTGGTTGAGCCTTTTGGTAATAATTGTTTTGTAATTCAGGGAACGCCGGCCGATGTAATACAAGGCAACGAAAAGGTTGCTATTGAAAAGATGCTTGAGCAATACAAGCATTTTAGTAATGATGTTACTTACAATAAAAGAGAGAAGCTTTTGCGGTCGATGGTCTGGCAGCAATCCATTAAGTCAGGCACTTACCTTACTCAAAAGGAAATGAAATCAATGGCAGATGATCTTTTTAATTGTGAAATACCAAACGCTACATCAAACGGAAAGCCCACGTATTTTGTATTTAAAAAAGATGAACTTGAGAAGATGTTTGGAAGATAGAGAGTTGGAATTTTTCAGTCAAAATTTTACATCTAATAATTAAAGAGAATTAAATTGACAAGTTATTAAACTTCCGTTTTATAGTTTACAATCTTTCCTGGGCTCTCAGCCAGCGTTCAGGTATCTCGTTGTTGCTGGCATCAGCATAATCTTTATAACTGCAGGCAATAAATTTTTTATCAGGCAATTGCATCCACCAGCGACTGGTTTTTTTACTTTGCAGAAATAATGTATCCAGTTGCCCGAACGAAAGATGGTATTCATTAAAATTGTGTTTATCCTCAAACTTTGCTTCCTGCTTACTCCGGCTTTTACCATCAACAAAATACCAGATTATCTGTGCAATCTGCTTTGCTGTTAAATCATTTATATCACTTTCAGCATTGTACCCGTAAATTCCAAAAGTGTTTAACGCTGTGCTCATACCTGCGTAACGTGATAGCATACAAGCTTCTTCCCCGGTAAAACCATTTGGCGAACAATTGACTGCAGGTGCATCACTGTTTTTTATAGCATTTACATCAAAGCTCAGCAGGTTTGTGCTTCTTATAACGGGCTCCATCTCTTCCATATTTTCTTTAGCAACGCCAACGCGGTGACAATCAAAGCGTAATTTGTCCATAGTCTCCAACATTCGCGGATGAACAAGGTAACTTTGAAAACCAATATGATTGTAATGATGAACATGATTCGGTTCTGACGTAAGCATTTCCATCAAAAAGTTTTCATCTCTTAAACGCTGATCTGCTTTAAGGTCAATAGTTGCATCTATTACCGTAGCTACAATTACCTGGTTCAATTGTTTGTAAGCATAATACTGCGCTAACGTTATGTCATGTGAGCCTCCAAATAAAATAACGGTTTTATTAAGCATCAGCAATTCAGCCAATACGGTTTTTACCGCTGCATAAGTATCAGTAATTGCTGCTCCGGTTTTAATATTGCCAAGATCAGCAATTTTGATATCGGTATGCCAGTAATTTAATTTATACAATTGCCTGCGAATGGCCTCCGAGGCCTTTCCCGAAGTTTTATAACCGGCACCTCGCTGATCGTTAACACCGGCGATAATGATATCAGCTTCGCTTAAGTCCGAAAGTTCATTTTCATAAACGGAAATGTTATTAGCAAGTTGAGCGTCACTGTAGCCTTCATCATAATTTATAGAAGCAACATTTATCTTTTCCAGAAATTCAATTAAATCGTGCATGCAATTTTGTTTGAAAGCAAACCTAAAAGATAACTGGCACATTACAGATTGACTTTTAATTTTTTTTGGAAGCAAGCTTTTGCTTAAAGCGTGTATCTTACTTTTGTATATATGGACGAGTTGGTTAAAAAAATAGAAGAATTTAAAAAAGAGATTAGTGAATACACATCACACGATAGTTCCGGTGCTGAAGTTTTCCGTATAAAATATCTTGGATCTAAAGGCTTAATGAGAAACATAATGGGTGAGATAAAAAATGTGTCGCCTGAAAATAAAAGAGCCTTCGGACAAATAGTCAATGATCTTAAATCTCTCACTGAAAACAAGTATGAAGAATTAAAGCAGGCCACCACTAACGGACAAGCATCTGTAGAAGACGCAATTGATTTGACTCTTCCGGGTGATCAGTTACCATTGGGCAGCCGCCATCCTATAAGCATTGTGCGCAATAAGATAATATCCATTTTTCACCATTTAGGTTTTGCTGTTGCTGAAGGGCCGGAAATAGAAGATGACTGGCATAATTTCACGGCATTGAACTTGCCACAGGATCACCCTGCAAGAGATATGCAGGATACTTTTTATGTATCTCATTCAAAAGATGGAACAGCAGATTGGATGCTACGTACACATACCAGCAGTGTGCAGGTTAGGGAAATGGAGAAAGGCAAGTTGCCTATACGTATCATTTGCCCTGGCCGGGTATATAGGAATGAAACTATAAGTGCAAGAGCACATTGTTTTTTTCACCAGGTTGAAGGTTTATACATTGCGGAAAATGTTTCGTTTGCCGACCTTAAACAGACCTTGTATTTTTTTGTGCAGGAAATGTTTGGCAACACAGTACGGATTCGTTTTCGTCCCTCGTATTTTCCATTTACAGAGCCAAGTGCTGAAATGGATATAAGCTGTTTGATATGTGAAGGTAAGGGATGTAATGTGTGCAAATATACAGGCTGGGTGGAGATCTTAGGCTGCGGCATGGCACATCCAAACTTGTTGGAAAATTGCGGAATAGACAGTGAAAAATATTCAGGCTTTGCGTTTGGTATGGGCATTGAGCGAATAACAATGTTGAAATACCAGGTAAAAGATCTCCGGTTGTTCAGTGAAAATGATCTCAGGTTTTTAAAGCAGTTTACTGGTGCAATGTGAAAGATAAGTCTTATTTTGAAGAAGTGCCCTCAATCACGATAATCATAGATGATCAAGACAATTTGTATATGCGGCGCAGGCACTATGGGAAGCGGGATTGCC
>CAXSEB010000194.1:4298-4886 GCA_964235805.1 uncultured Chitinophagaceae bacterium
AAAATGATCTCAGGTTTTTAAAGCAGTTTACTGGTGCAATGTGAAGTGTAACTATCTTTAAAGACTATTATCAATTTTAATAAAGTATACAATATATGGGAGTTACAAAGGATAATAAAACTCAAAATTCTATAATCCGTATAAGAAAAAAGTCTATAAAAAGCAAGGGTGTTAATACTTTGAAATTTTGCGGAAGTATCCAACTTAAGAAGATGCCTTAAGTATTCAAAAAAAATTAAGGGATGATTGGGAATAAATTTTTAGTTGATACAAACATTATTCTTTACATACTCGGTGGAGATAAAATTATTGCGGAATATCTTTTTGAAAAAGTCCTTTACACCTCAATCATCTACGAAATAGGACTATTAAGTTATAAGTCGATAACCTCAAAAGAAGAATTAGAAATTAAAAATTTCTTTAACGAATTCAAAGTAATTTACATCGATCAATCTGTAAGAGATCTTGCTGTTAAAATAAGGCGACAATATAATTGCAAAGTCCCTGACTCGATCATTGCTGCAACGGCTATTAATCTTGAAATACCACTGGTAACTTCTGACAAGGACTTCAAAATAATACCTGAAT
>CAXSEB010000195.1:0-4883 GCA_964235805.1 uncultured Chitinophagaceae bacterium
ATACATCGCCTTTTTGATGTGACCATGGCACCGAATCACCGTAGATATTTATAAAACGAATAACAATAAATAAGAGTAATGCACCAAGGCCGATTTTAATAAAAAGATTTTTTCTATACTTATCCGGCATTTCAAACAATTTTCCTGAAGCAAACCCCGTCAGCATAATACCGAGCCACGGGATGGGCGGGTAACCCATTACAAATACTTTATTTGAAAATGGGAAAGCACCGGGGCTAAAAAAAAGATTCAGAATGGTCTTTGCAGTTGATTTTTCTGCAAGAGGAATAAGCGGTACCAGGTTATGACAAAATATTATTACCAGCCCAATAATACCAATAGTCGTTGCCGGGGCACCAAGTGATAATCCAAGTATAATAAAGCCAAACCCTATTGTAGCAATAACTTCAAAAATTATGGTATGAAAACCAGGATCGAAGAACAACGCGAAATTCACTACAACTAATTCAAGCAAAATAAGGTACAATCCTCTCTTAAGTAAAAAATTTCTGCTTGATGAAACATCATTCTTTTTTTTGTAAGAGATATACGCCGAAGTGCCTGCCAGGAAAACAAATGTAGGTGCACACAAATACGTTATCCATCTTGTAAAAAATAATAAAGGAGTAGTAGTTTCCAAATTTGTAGGGCTTTGGGTAATAGAGTTAACGTGTATCATGTCCCGAACATGATCAAGTGCCATTATTACCATTACAATTCCCCTTGTGATATCGATAGAGTTAATTCTTTTCATTAGCTATTTGCTGGTAGTTGGTGCAGGATATAAAAGTCTAAGTGCATTAAAAACGGCCTGGTGCATAATCGTTGCATGATCTTCCTGGGGTAAATAATCGAAATAAACATTTACAGCTTTACTTTTAGAACGCTTTATTTTTTCTGCTAATAAATTCGCATCTACTTCCATTACACGGGGAGCTTCCGTCGATGTAAGTCCCTCTTTACCAACGCCAATATAAACGTCTGTCTTGTAAGTAAAACTGTCAAGTAAAACAGTTGATGGTTCATTTAGCAATGAACCGTTGTCCCACCACAAACTCGGGCTAATTATTATATATTTATTAAATAGCGTTGGTTTCTTTAATAAGATCTCTGTTGCCAGTAATCCTCCCAAAGATTGGCCTATAATGGTTCTTTCAGTATTTGCCTTATATTTTTTCTCTATAAATGGTTGTAGCTCCTTTTCAATGAAAGTTATAAATCTATCTGAATGTCCTGTTGTTGGATACATTGTTTTATGCTTTTCAATTGTTGTCGGGTAAGTGAAGTCTCTTCTTCTATCCACGGTAGCAATACCTACTACAATTGATTTAGGAACACGGTTTATCCATTCAAAAGTATTGAACTGGAAAAGTCCGACTACATGTATAAAATCTTCGTCTGCGGAGCCATCAAGTAAGTAGGTAACAGGATACCTTGTAGTATCATCTTTATAGTAACCTTCAGGAAGGTATATGTTGAGAATTCTTTTTTCTGCTAAGAATGTGGATTGAATTTCGTCAATAACACCAAGCACAAACGGTTTGCTGTTATTTGTTGATGCAGGCTTGTTCTTTTGCGCAAATGAGATTGTTGTGAAGAATGCCAGGATTAAACATGTTGCAAGTATCTTCATATTCTTTTTGGTATTCAATGATTGCGTCGTGCTTCAGGTACTCGTTAAGTGAAGGTAACAGCTAATGTCAAATTTACAATTCGTATGCTAAAAGGAAAGTAGAATAAACTGTTTAAAGAACCGATAATGCAGAATTAATTTTCTCATAACTTTCTCATCTATATTAGAAGAAAAATTACAAGTGTTGCTAACATCAAGTTGCAAATGGTTATCAGCCTCCAAATTGCTCATGGCAAGTCTGAGGCACCAGACCTTTTTAGAACCAATCGCAGAAACTCTGCCCTGCGGATATACTCTGTAAGAATCTTACCTGATTTTATATAATTACATAACCTCCTTCTATCACATTTGTAGAAAGAAATTATAGTCGACCCAGGCAAAGCCCTTGTCTCCCCATAACATACTCCATGAGTTCATGATCCGGAAAGCCTTTTTACTATCATCAAAACCTGTAATAATCATAGCATGCCCATCGCCAAGAGAGCCTGATCTTTCTTTCCATATATATGGAGGCCCAAGACTTTGAAACCCGTCATCTATTCTAATTGCAAATATTACAGGCTTCTTTTCTACTATTGCTTTTTTTATTAAAATCAAATTATGTAAGTCTACTTTTTGCCATCCGTTTATTTTGTAAGATCGGGCCATACTTCCCTGTAAGCTATCAGGTTGTTTAAGGCATTCCTGCGGGTTATAAGGCATAGCCGCTAAAGAGCATGCGCCTTGTGTTTGCAGTAAGTAAAGATTGTCAAGAACGGATGTGCAACCGCAGTCGCCTTTAGCAATTTGGTTATAAGTAAACTTAGGACTCAGGTTCCCTGTATCACTATACGCTTTTCCTGTTGTGAGATGTGCATTATAGGTACCTGCTCCATAAACAACTGCCCAGGCAGCACACGAGCCTTGGGTGCTTTGATCGCCGGGTGAAGGCACATCAAGAAAAAGGGATGCTGGTAAAGGGTTGGTATCAGAAGATTTATAGTTAACGGTATCACTGATACTCACCCCCAATGAAGCTGCCCCATCTTTACAAAAGCCTGTAGCAAAGGGATAATCAGATGGCAGGCTATCTGTTTGTACCTGCTTAATTCCTTCTTGCGAGTATTCTTTATGGCAGGAGAATAATACTACGGAAAACAACCCGAAAACTATTGCAACTCTCTTTGTACTCATGATGTTGAAGTTATTTAGTACAGCTAATGCATGTTACATCTTACAAAATATACACTTATAGAGTGTGATTATATTAAATAGATTCAGTTTAAGTTCTTTATGTTGCCTGGAGAGTTTTAATCTTTAATCTGCTGAAGTTGAAATGTTCAAACAGCAAAGTTTATACTACTACCTTTGTGCGCTATTAACATTAAAGGCGAAGAATAACTTAAGATAAATACAGCGTGATGAAAATGATAATTACAGGTTCGCTAGGGCATATTAGCAAGCCACTCACAGAAGAGTTAGTGCAAAACGGACATAATGTTACGGTGATCAGCAGCAAACCCGAAAAGATAAAAGACATTGAAGAGTTGGGCGCCACAGCCGCCGTCGGGTCTTTAAATGACGTTAAGTTTCTTATATCTGCTTTTACCGGTGCAGATGCGGTGTATACTATGGTGCCACCAAACTTTACCGTGCCTGATTCAAGAACATATTACCAAAAGCTTGGCGGCAACTATGCACAGGCTATTAAACAATCGGGTGTAAAACGTGTTGTTCATTTAAGCAGTTACGGTGCTCATCTGGAGAAGGGTACGGGGATTATTCTGGGCTCACATGATTGCGAAAAAATCCTAAACGAGCTGCCTGGTGTAGCCGTTACACATCTGCGTCCCGGCTATTTCTATTACAATCTTTACAATTTTAAAGATATGATAAAAGGCATGGGTATAATTGGTGCTAATTATGGTGGCAACGATAAGATTGTAATGGTTGACCCAACTGATATTGCGGCCGTAGCAGCTGAAGAATTACAAACTTCTGCTAAAAGTAAAAAAGTGCGGTACGTTGCAAGCGGTGAATATACCGCCGATGAAGCTGCCCGAATATTAGGTGCCGCAATTGGCAAGCCGGATTTAAAATGGGTAACTTTTACTGACGAGCAAATGCAAAGTGGTTTAGAGAAAAACGGTGTTCCGGCTCATTTTGCCGCCAACCTTGTGGAAATAGGTGCTGCAACACATAGCGGCGTTTTGCGGGAAGATTATGAATTGTGTAAGCCAATTGCAATGGGTAAAGTTAAGCTGGAAGATTTTGCAAAAGAATTTGCTGCTGCTTTTTAATTATGTTAAGAGGCTATTATTTGTAAGATTACTTTTAAACAAAAGCAAATTTTTTTATCTATGATGCTGTTGAGATAATGTATTCTTATCTTCTTTGAATTATTGTCTGCGCAGAGCGAATAAGTGATAGGCCAAATAATATGAAAACAACGCCTGTTACAACAAAAAGATAGTCATAAATAGAAAGACCCAAACGTTCTACCACATGATGGATACCGAAAAGGTGGTGGTTAATTGTACCTTCAACAACATTAAAAATTCCCCAACCCATAAATAATGCGCCCCATAAAGTTTGGCCACACCATGGGCAGCTCTTTACCTTACCTGCATGCCAAAGCAATGCAAGCCCAACTGCAGTTATTATCCATGTAAAAGCGTGGAAAAGGCCGTCCCAAACCATACTTGTTTTAACATTAACAAGAGTGTTTTGTGGAAGTTTTGCAGAAAGCATGCTATGAAGCTGCAATATTTGATGAAATATAATTCCATCAATAAAGCCACCTAACCCTATTCCAAGTAACGTACCGGCTGCGATCAAAGGTCTTGTGTTCATACCTAATTTATTCATCTTTATGTGGTCTTTTTTGGACGAAAGCCTCCATGATAAATTAAGTAGCCGATGGCTGAGAATAAAATAAATGGCAGAATTGTAATAAACAAATTTAAAAACAAATCATGGCCAAAAAGTGAAGACCTAATTTCTTTGGC
Source organism: uncultured Chitinophagaceae bacterium (assembly GCA_964235805.1). Lineage (GTDB taxonomy): Bacteria > Bacteroidota > Bacteroidia > Chitinophagales > Chitinophagaceae > Ginsengibacter. The sequence goes on from CAXSEB010000195.1 coordinate 4,621, forward strand.
TGTGTTGGAATTGCAAAAAGGACAAGCATGACCTGCAACAGAAATTGTTAAGGTAAAGAAAAGTAATAACGTCTTCATATAGCCAGGTTAACTTTTTCATGTCTGTAAAAACTGTCGAAGTTATATAGCTAAGCAAAGCAGTTTAATCTAATACCTCTTCTCTCTTAACGGAATTCTTTTTCTTCCACCTTCATCATTCGGTCTTTTAAATCCACCGTCAGCTTCATTCATACGAACAACACGGCCGTTATATTTTGAGCCAT
>CAXSEB010000196.1:0-4883 GCA_964235805.1 uncultured Chitinophagaceae bacterium
TAAAAAAACGCTTGAAAGCCTTGCCTATGCAGGTGCTTTTGATTGCTTCTCCAACATACACAGAGCTCAATATTTTTTTATGCCGCAGGGAGATACGTGCACAGGTCTTGAAAAAATTATTAAATTCGGGAATCAATACCAGTCGCAATTGGCAGGCAACTCAAACACATTGTTTGGTGATCTGCAAATGACCGAAGTTGTTCAGCCGCGGTTGCCTGAATGTGCGCCATGGCCACTTATTCAATTACTTGATCATGAAAAAGAAGTTACCGGGATGTTCATGAGCGGACATCCGCTTGACAATTACAAGTTTGAACTTAAATATTACGGTCTAACGCCAATTACGGAGTTTAATGAATTTAAAGAGGCGGTTCATCTACTCCCAAATCCAGGCAAGTCATTCAGGCTTGCAGGACTTGTGGCGAGTGCCCAACATAAAATATCAAAAAACGGTAATAAATATGGCGTCTTTTTTATTGAAGATTATACAGGTAAGATGGAACTTACCTTATGGAGCGATGATTATGTGAAGTTTTCTAATTATTTAGAAGCCGGAACGGTAATCTTTATCACAGGATGCTTTAAACAGCGCTATGCAGCTTCGGCATTTGAATTTAAAGTAGCCAACATTACCTTAATGGAAACCATGAAGAAAATCTGTACGAAGAAGATACATATAGATACTCATCCAAAGTTTATCACCAAAGAAGTAATAACTTTTTTTGAGAGAAACATTGCAAATTTTCCCGGGAAATCTACCTTAAAATTTTGCCTGTCAGATCAACCTTCCAGGTTAAAAACCAGTTTATACAGTATTGAAAATGCCTTCGAAATGAATGACGAAATGGCTCAGTGTCTGCAACAAACTGTTGAACTGGAAGTTCACGTGGAATTAACATGATGTGAATATGTCAAAACATCATTATAATTTATTTGGGCGTAATTTTGCTCCTTACAATCAAAAATAAATAAACAACATATGGCAACCGAATTCACAGATTCAAACTTTAAAGAAAAAGTTATAAACTCCGATAAATTAAGCGTAATTGATTTTTGGGCCGAATGGTGTGGTCCTTGCCGTGCTATTGGGCCGGTTATTGAAGAACTAGCCACTGAGTATGATGGCAAAGTAAACATCGGCAAAGTAAATGTTGATCACAATCCGCAAATAAGTATGGATTATGGTATTACCAGCATTCCGGCTATTTTATTTGTAAAAGGCGGGCAAGTGGTAGACAAATTAGTTGGTGCTCAACCCAAAGCTAATTTTGTAAAAAAGATAATGGCGCATCAATAATATTCAATTTAATTAATAGTTAAACCGTCTCAATAGTATGAGGCGGTTTTTTTTACTTAGAATTCATTATTGGTTCTGCGATAACATCGTTGGTGATATGTTTGTGTTTAAAAAGTAAGCTAAATAATACAGCCACTATTAAAGCATATGATGCAAAGGTCAACCAGATGCCATGCCAGTCCTTACTGCTATCAGTACCTGTAAAATATTTTTGAATAATAATACCGCTTATAGCACTGCCAAGAACGGCCCCGATGCCATTTGTCATCATCATAAAAAGCCCTTGCGCACTGGCTCTTATCGAAGCATCACTTTGAGTTTCAACAAAAAGAGAACCGGAAACATTAAAAAAGTCGAATGCCATCCCATAAACAATACAGGAAAGTATAATCATCCATAGCCCATTTCCAGGATTCCCCCAGGCGAACAGACCAAAGCGAAAAACCCATGCCATCATACTGATAAATATTACCTGTTTAATGCCGAACCTTCTTAAAAAAAAAGGAATAGCAAGTATAAATAACGTTTCAGAAATTTGTGATACAGACATCATGATTGCAGGATACTTAACTGCTATTGAATCTTTGTATTTTTCAATCTTGGCAAAGTCATGTAAAAAAGTATCCCCATAAGCATTCGTTAATTGCAATGCAGCGCCAAGCAACATTGCAAAAATGAAGAACACAGCCATCTTGCGATTCCTGAAAAGTGAGAATGAATTAAGGCCTAAAACATTCAGGAGTGATTGATTTTTATCGTGGCTTAATTGAGGTGGGCATTTCGGTAAAGTAAAAGCATAAACTCCAAGCATTAATGCAGCACCTGATGCAACATAAAACTGGTGTGCCGATGTTTCAATGTGAAGTAGGCTTACCATCCATAAAGCGACAATAAAACCAACAGTTCCCCAAACTCTTATAGGCGGATAATCCTTAACTACATCTTTACCGTTTCTTTTTAAAGCGGAATAAGATACTGCAAGAGACAGTGCCAAAGTAGGCATATAAAAAACCATGTTAAGCAACATAACCCAAAACATGGTTGTAGGATGTTTAACCATTGGCAAACAAAACAGTACCGCCGCACCTAAAATATGGCACAGCCCATAAAGCTTTTCAGCGTTCACCCATTTATCGGCTATAATGCCCAGTAATGCAGGCATAAAAAGAGAGGCAATACCCATGGTAGAAAAAAGCGCTCCAAAGGCTGAACCTGTCCACAGGCTTTCATGGTTCTTATTAAACAATGGATAAATTACCGGCAAAGTTTGGAACCAATAAGCGCCGATAGTAATCAGCCATGAGCCCCAGATAAAGAACTGCAAAAAGATCATGATTATGAGCCGGATCTTAATATTCATAAGTTAGATTTCTCTGATTTCATTAACATGAATTTTATTGAGTATGAAATTAGCGAATTATGAATGTGTATTAATGAACAACCTATTTTATCTGTCAAACAATGTTAAGATAAAATACACTGCATCTTTTGTTTTGCAGCGTTGCTGAAGTAACTTTGATATTTATAATCACTATGAGAAAAGATATAGTAAGCGCATTGATTAATGAGTCAATAAAAGATAAGGATTTAAAGAACATTTCTGAAAAAATATTCTCGAAAGAAAGAATTACAGATCAAGATGGATTGCTGTTATTTGAAAAAGGAAGCCTCCCATTTCTAGGAATGTTAGCTAATTATATAAGAGAAGAAAAGCACGGCGACAAAACCTATTTCAACCGGAATTTTCATATTGAGCCAAACAATGTTTGTGTGTTTGCATGCAAATTTTGTTCTTATTCAAGATTGTATGCGCATAGAGATGAAGGCTGGGAGTTAAGCATGCAGCAAATGCTTGATATCGTAAAAAGTTATGATGGCAAGCCTATTACCGAAGTTCATATTGTTGGTGGAGTTCATCCAAAAATGAATCTTGAATTTTTCTGTGAACTTTTACAAAAAATAAAGTTGCACAGGCCAACGTTGCACATTAAAGGTTTTACCCCTGTTGAATTAGATTACATGTTCAGAAAAGCAAAGGTGAGTGTTGAAGAGGGAATGAAAAAAATTCATTTCGCTGGCCTTGACTCACTCCCCGGCGGTGGTGCTGAAATATTTCATCCTGAGATAAGACAACAGATTTGCGATGATAAAGTAGATGCTGATGGATGGCTGCATATTCATGAAGCTGCACATAACATTGGCATGCACAGCAATGCTACAATGCTCTACGGGCATATCGAAAAGTACTGGCACCGCATAAACCACATGAGCCGCTTAAGAGATTTGCAGGATAAGACGAGTGGCTTCAATACATTTATTCCATTAAAGTTCCGCAACAGTAATAACGACATGAGTAACATTGCCGAGTCGTCAATAATTGAGGATATGAAAATGTATGCCGTGGCAAGAATATACTTAGATAATTTCCCTCATTTAAAAGCTTACTGGCCAATGCTCGGCAGGCAAAATGCACAACTGGCACTTGCCTTCGGCGTAAATGATATTGACGGTACAATTGATGATACCACGAAAATATATTCTATGGCAGGCAGCGAAGAAAAAAACCCTGCAATGACAACAGATGAATTAGTTACCCTTATAAAACAGGTGAAAAGAGTTCCTGTGGAGAGAGATACGCTCTATAATGTTGTGAAAGATTATAGTCATATTAATACCAGCGAAGTAAATTTTGATGTAACCTTAAACTAATCAGCTCAAAGTTTACCGGTATCTTGTAACGTTAGCAATTACTCATTTTTAAAACAATTCTTTTTGTTGAAAATGGCCCTCGGTTTTTACTTCCCACTCCATTTCAACAGTTTTTGAAAAGTCTGTTAGCTTTGCTCCAATCGCACGCCAGCCCATTACATCAACCATTTTTACCAACTTAAATTTCGCTTTACGAACCTGGCTGCCACGGCCGGTTCGCACCGCCAGTATTGGTTCCTGGTCAGTTGTAACTTTTATTAATGCATTCCCCTCTCCTTCCTTAATAAATAAAAATTTACTGTTCAATGTTGTTGTTTCAATCTTAAATCTTTTTACATTGTATTGCAATTTTTCTTTATCAAGATAAACTGCAGTAATGATTTTATCTGGATAAAACTTTTCTAAAAAAGCAATGCCAGACATCTCAAATCTTTGAGTGAGTTCCTGGTCAACTATTTCATAATTGCCATCTTTATAGATAACGACAATTTTGTCATCCCCTTCAAAATTACCTAAAAACTTTCCTTTCTCATCTACATTCAATCTTCCAAAAGTTTCATCAAACCAAAGCTTTCTTCCATCCAACGTTGATTTACCTTTCTCTTTTAATTTTACTGTTCTGATTGGATATTTTGTTACCTGGTTACCAATACTGCTTCGTCCTTTTATATTAAGCTCTTCAAAATAAAAATCAAACTCTTTGTTTCTGGCAGAACAATTCGGGCTCAAAATAATTTTTACAACTTCCGCTTCGCCATTCGGATTTACGCTGAGGTAATGAACCCTGCTTTTGTCTTCACCTTTTGTAAGTTCATATTCTTTGTCTCTTGTTACACCTGTTACATTAAAGCGCTTTGAGAAGCTTATGCCGCTTTTT
>CAXSEB010000197.1:0-4865 GCA_964235805.1 uncultured Chitinophagaceae bacterium
ATTACCTAATCGTAAGAACACATTATAAACTTCTTCTTTTCCTCCGGAGTCAGTTGTCTTTCCATTAATTCAAATGACGCTATGGAATAATGTACCAGCATAAAAAGAACATCACGGTATGCCCAATCCGGTATGTTTGAGCCGCGGCTGTTTTCAACTGCAGAATGAATTGAAGTTATTTTGTCAATGGTTTTAAAAGCTATATCTCTTTCAGAGAAAATTATTTGCCTGGCATAAGTTATCGTACTGAACAATCTTTTTAAAGGATCGGCTGGCAAAGCACCTGTATAATAAAGCCAGTCAACTGCTTTGTTTAAAGCAAATTCAGCAGAAGCACCGGCAAATATAAACAGCACAGTATCTCCTTTTCCCCATATCTTTCTTACTACTGAATCCTTAGCAACAAAATATTCCATATGCAAATTTAAGCAGATGTTTTAAAGCAGGTTTAAAAGACAGGTTTGAAACCTGCATCATCGACTTTGTTTTGTTTAAATAAAAAAGGTTGCCCATTGAGCAACCTTAAATAGATTATGTATGTATGCTATTAATTTAAAACGCCGGCAAAATATGCCAGGATAGAAATCAACGCAAAAAAGCCTGCAATAATTCCGATGGCAGTAATGGTGTCGCCCATTTGAGGTGTGTTGTAAATTTTTTTCATAATAATAGAATTTTTAATTTAAGATTAATTAAAACTTTCAGAGGGATTTAGAAAAAAACTCTACGTCAATTTTATGGGGGTCAGGAAGATTACTGTAAAATTAAATGTTTATTTTATAACCAAACAATATAGTTTAACAATGTAACGCAAACAATGTCAGCATTCAGCCAATTACAACCTTCTTATAATGTTTATTATAATTGTTACTACAATACTTATAATCAACATGGTTACAAAAGGAAAATAGAAGCGAAAGTTGTTTCTTTCAATTCTTACATCACCCGGAAGTTTGCCAAACCATTTTAAGGAGCCATGAAAAAAATAAAGCAATAGCCCACAAATGATGATTATTATTCCAATCAGAATTAAGTATTTGCCTGTTGCCTGGTTCATATGCAAAATTAATTATTTACTGTATAAAAATTGCCGGTAGAATGGGTTGATTAAGTCAGCCGGAAACTACATTATAATCAAGGCCTGTGAAATGCAAATGTTCGCCTTAGGTATTGTTGTTATCTAAACACAGGAGGTATAAAAAAAATCTTCATTTGATATATATTTTTGTAATTTCCACTATACAAAATCATCTTTTATGACACAGGTTAAACATATTCTTACCCGTAAAGGCATCACAGCAGTTTCTGTGGCACCTGATACTACCGTATTTGACGCTTTGAAAATAATGGCCGAAAAGAATATTGGTTCCGTAGTAGTAACAGATAATGATACCTACCTGGGCATTGTTACTGAAAGGGATTATTCCCGTAAGGTGATATTAAAAGACAAGCATTCCACCAGTACCCGCGTTTCTGAGATTATGACACCTGATCTTCCACATATATCGCCGGATGATTCAATAGATTATTGTATGGAACTTATGACGAAGAATAACATCCGGTACCTGCCCGTTTTCAGCAACAATAAATTAGGTGGTATCATATCTATAACAGATGTGGTGAAAGAGACAATACTTGCGCAGCAGGAAACAATCAGTCATTTGGAAAGTTACATTCACTCCGGCCCCGGTCTGTAGTTCCTATTAGGTAGTTGCCTGTTTACCTGCCTTACAAAGCTTTTAAATATTTGATAAAACCGGTTGAAAAATCTGGAAATCTATTGTAAGTATCCGTTTTTTTTCTAATTTTACAGTTCATTCACCAAATAAAAAGGAGGTATTCATGCAATCTACAGATAAGTCATGGACGCTTCCGGTAACAATAAGTTAACCGGGTGTTCAAAATAATAATCTGTGACACAAGCAAGTGTCAAAAGCCATCAGGGTTAAACCTGGAGGCTTTTTTATTACAGCCTATGTATAGTATTAAACTGATGGGTTTAGCTTGGCCGCTTATTTTTGCAGTTAAACCTTAGTAAGTCTAAAAAAAAGTTTAACCGCCGGGTTACCTTTTAAAAGACTTGGTATAAAGAGGATAATTAATATCTAAAAATTAAAATTACTAAAATGAAAAAAGCATTTTTTGCCATTGCAATCGCATCTATCTCTTTTGCAGCCTGTAACGGTGGTGATGACACAAAAACAAACGAAGTTACAAACAGTGACACATCAACTGTAGTTACTCAAGACACATCAATGGTTGTCAGAGATACTACCGTTAAAACAACTGTTTCAACAGATACCATGAAAATGGACGGTAAGATGGATAACAAAATGGATGCTAACAAGGATACTACTGGCAAGACAAAATAGTTTCTATAATATTTAGTTTTTAAACCTTATTCAAAATTTTTTTTGATAAGCAATCGCAAGCTCTTCTGATTTCAGAAGGGCTTTTTTTTGTGATGAACTTTTTCAAGCCATAACTCATAGTTAGCTTTACCACATAATTAAACAAACCTGGATGGCTATTAAAATATTCACTAATATAAAATATTTGGTCAACGTAAGGTTACAATCTGAAGTTTTAAAAGGAAAAGAATTAAGCGTATTACCTGTAATACAAGATGCATATCTTATTGTTGAAGATGGAATAATTGCTGAATATGGTGCAATGAAGGACTTTAAAAAACCTTCAGTTAATGATGAAATTGTTGAAGGCGCTATTTTGCCGTGCTGGTGCGACAGCCATACTCATCTTGTATTTGCAGGCAGCCGCGAAGGTGAATTTGTTGATAAGATAAAAGGTTTAAGCTACGCAGAGATTGCAGCAAAAGGCGGCGGCATTTTAAATTCAGCAAGAGTTTTAAATGATACCTCAGAAGATGATTTGTTTAATAATGCCTGGGCGAGATTGAAAGAAGTTAGCCTTCTCGGCACGGGTGCTATCGAAATAAAAAGCGGTTATGGATTGTCAGTTGAAGGTGAATTAAAGATGTTAAGAGTTATAAAAAAGCTTAAAGAAAGATCTTCCCTTTTAATAAAGTCAACCTTTTTAGGAGCCCATACTTATCCCCCGGAATTTAAAGATAATCATCAGCGCTATATCGATCTTATTATTAATGAAATGCTTCCGGTTATTGCCCGTGATAAGCTGGCCGATTACATAGATGTGTTTTGCGAGAATGGTTTTTTCTCAGCCGAAGAAACGGAAATGATTTGCAGAGCCGCCGTGCAATACGGGCTAAAGCCGAAGCTTCACGTTAACCAATTAAACAGCATCGGCGGAATTGAAAAAGGTATTGAGCTAAACGCTATTTCACTCGATCATCTTGAAACTCTTACCGAAGAAGAGATAGCCTTACTAAGTAATAATCAATCTCTTCAAAGCAAGTACTGGAACGGCCTTTGCACCTTGTTACCAACAGCAGCGTTCTTTTTAAATATGCCATTACCTGCTGCACGTAAGCTAATAGATTCAGGTGCAGCCGTGGCACTTGCATCTGATTATAATCCGGGTTCATCTCCTAGTGGTAATATGAATTTTGTTCTATCGTTAAGTTGCATACAAATGAAGATGTTACCTGGAGAAGCGATTAACGCTGCAACTATAAACGGCGCTTGTGCAATGGAATTACAAAATGAAGTTGGAAGCATAAGCATTGGCAAGAAGGCTAATCTTATTCTCACTAAACCAATTTCCTCGCTTGCCTACATTCCATATTCTTTCGGATCAAATCTAATTGATAAGGTTATGATTAAGGGAGAGTTTATTTAGATGAAGTGAAACGAAACAGTGGCATTGATACAGACGTGTAAGCTGCTTTGTCCCTGATTAATTGTTTATCTTAACTCATATTTGTAAGCTAACTATTTATGCAATCAATTAAGTCCTCGTTGCAAACGATGACTAGTAAGGTATTTTGTGAAGACCACCTTAAGAGTGGTCTTTTTATTTGTCTAAATCAACATTTAGTATTCTTCGTAAGTACTCTCATCGTTACCATTGTTCCTGTCATGTGTCCTCACCTCACAGTTCATTTGGCTTTTATTTTCTTCGCATCTTTGCATCACTTCTAAAAAAATATTAATGCAGCAACTCATTGAATGTGTCCCCAATTTTTCTGAAGGTAACAACTTGCATATAATAAACCAGGTAACTGCTGAAATAGAAGCCGTTGATGAGGTAAGATTATTAAATGTAGATGCCGGTAAGGCAACCAACCGCACAGTAGTAACTTTTGTAGGTACTCCGCAAGCCGTTGTGGAAGCCGCTTTCAGGGCAATAAAAAAAGCAGGTGAATTAATTGATATGAGCAAACACAAAGGCGAGCACCCACGCATGGGCGCTACAGATGTTTGCCCGCTGATACCGGTTGCAGGTATTACCATGGAAGAAACAGTTCAGTATGCACAACAACTCGCTGGCAGAGTAGGGGAGCAATTACAGTTGCCTGTGTATCTGTATGAAGCTGCACAGCCTGATAAAAACCGCAGTAATCTATCGGTTATAAGGGCGGGAGAGTATGAAGGTTTTTCAAAGAAGATCTATCAGCCTCATTGGAAACCTGATTTTGGGCCGGCAATGTTTGATGAAAAGCGTGGCGCTACTGTAATTGGAGCAAGAGATTTTTTAGTGGCCTATAATGTAAACCTTAATACAACATCAGTAAGAAGAGCCAACTCAATTGCCTTTGATGTAAGAGAAGCTGGCAGGGTAAAACGGGAAGGCGATCCGGTAACCGGCAAGATAGTAAAAGATGAAAATGGTAACCCCGTCAACATTGCCGGAAGCTTAAAAAGTGTAAAAGCTATAGGTTGGTACATAGAAGAATATGGCATTGCGCAAATATATATGAACCTTAC